>NZ_JAYSFE010000021.1:24632-48699 GCF_041913585.1 Allostella sp. | reverse complement strand
GCCGAGACGCTGTCCCAGAATGCCGACTTCGCCCTGCATCATGCCAAGGAGGTCCGGCGCGGCGGCCATGTGGCGTTCGAACCGGGCCTGCGCACTTCGATCACCCGGCGCATGGGAGCGATCCGCGACGTCGACGGGGCGCTCGCCGAAGGTCGCATCCTCGTCCACTACCAGCCGCTGGTCCGGCTCGCCACCGGCCGCATCATCGGGCTGGAAGCGCTGGCGCGCATGCGGCTGCCGGACGGGCGGGTGGTTCCGGCCGGGCAATTCCATGCCGCCTTCACCGATCACGGCATCGCCCACCGCCTGACCGATCGGATGATGGCCCAGGTTGCGGCCGACATCCGGGCCTGGATCGACCGCGGCATCGACGCGCGGCATGTCGGCATCAACCTGACGTCGGCGGATTTCCGCCGCGGCGATCTCCAGCCCCGGCTGGAGGCGGCATTCGGGGAGGCGGGCGTGCCGCTCCGCCATCTCGTCCTGGAAGTGACCGAGTCGGTGCTGATGGGGGAGGCAGGTGACGATTTCGGCCCGGCCGTCCGTCGGCTGCGGGAGCGCGGCGTGCTGGTCGCGCTCGACGATTTCGGCACCGGCTATGCCTCGCTGACCCACCTCCTCAGCTTTCCGGTCGACATCATCAAGATCGACAAGTCCTTCGTCGACCGGCTGCTGGTGGACCGGCCGAGCGCCGCCATCGTCGAGGCGATGATCGATCTCGCCCGGAAGCTCGACATGCGGCTGGTCGCCGAAGGCATCGAGGAACCCGCCCAGCGGCGGCGGCTGGAGGAACTCGGCTGCACCATCGGCCAGGGGTTCCTGTTCGCCCGGCCGGTGCCGGCGGCGACCGCGACCCGGTTGCTCGAAGGCGGGGTCCTGCCGCCGGCCGTGGCGGCGGGCGAAGCCGGCTGAACCGCCGGCCCGGCCGTCAGCCGCCGTCGACGAAGGCGGCGAAGCCGGCCAGGAACTGCGCCAGCCGGTCGCGGATGCCGGCATCGGCCAACCTCCCCTCGGCGTCGAAGACCCGGCCGGCCTGGGCGACCATCAGCCGGCCGCCATGCCAGGGACGGGTGCCGAGCGTGCGCAGGACCGGGAGCCAGTCGTTCTGGGCGAGGATGGTGCCGAAGCCGCCGGGAGAGGCGCCGAGGACGGCGACCGGCTTGCCGCCGAAGACGCGGCCGGCATCGGCCGGCGGCCGCGAGGCCCAGTCGATCGCGTTCTTGAACACGCCGGGAATGCCGTTGTTGTACTCGGGCGTGACCAGCAGCAGCCCGTCGGCTCCGGCGATGGCGTCCTTGAGCGCCGCCACCGCCGGCGGAATGCCCGAGGCGGCCTCGAGATCGCCGTCATAGAGGGGGATGCCGTCGATCGTGGCGACCTCCAGCACCGTGCCGGGCGGCACCAGCTCCTGTGCCGCCCGCAGCAGCGCCCGGTTGTAGGAGCCCTTGCGCAGGCTCCCGGCAACGCCCACCAGTCTCGCCATCGTCCGTCCTCCTCGACCCGCCGGATCGTGCGGGCGGAGCCGTCGCAGGGGAAGCGGATTCGCCCCGGAACCGGCCGCCGTCCGTCAGAGGACGAGATCGTCGGACTGGATCGTGGCGGTGCCGATGACGGTGAGCACGGCGCCGCTGCCGAAATCGAGCGCCAGACCGCCGTCGACGGCGGCGACGTCGACCGCCGACTGGAAGGCGGCAAAGTCGGCGAAGTTCCAGGCCGACAGGTCGATCACGTCCTCCTCCGGCGTGAAATCGACGATGCGGTCCTGACCATCGCCGGGGGCAAAGACGAACACGTCGTCGCCGCTGCCGCCGGTCAGTTCGTCGTTCTGGCGGTTGCCGGCGATGGTGTCGTCGCCCGAGCCGCCCTCGAGCGTGTCGTTGTTCTGGCCGCCGAGGAGCGCGTCGTTGTCGGCGCCGCCACGCAGGGCGTCGTTGCCGATGCCGCCGTAGAGCGCGTCGTTGCCGGCATCGCCGTCGACCGTATCGTTGCCGACATCCCCGGTCAGGGTGTCGTTGCCGTCGCCGCCCTCCAGCGTGTCGTTGCCCTGCCCGCCATAGCCGACGTCGTTGCCGTCGCCGCCGGAGACGCTGTCGCTGCCCTGGTTGCCGCTGAGGAAGTCGTTGCCGGCTTCGCCGAGCAGCAGATCGTCGCCGGTCTCGCCGAACAGCACGTCGTTTCCGGCATCGCCGAAGACGGTGTCGAACTGCTGGCCGCCATAAAGGGCATCGTTCCCGGCGCCGCCGTCGAGGGAATCGGCACCGGGACCGCCGAACACGAGGTCGTCGCCGCTGCCGGCGTCGATCGAATCGTCGCCGGCCTTGCCGAGGAGCACGTCCTGACCGCCCTCGCCGAACATCGTGTCGGCGGCATCGGTCCCGGTGACGAAATCGTCGTCGTCGCTCAGGAAATAGGTCGCCATGGATTATCCTCCCGTCGCCGTCTTCCTTCCCCGTCGCGGGGCCCGGGCACCAACGCCGGAAGGGGAGTTCCGGTTCCCGCGCCGCCGCTATTCCAGCGCCGCGCGCGGGATGCGGATGTGGACGCCGCCGTCGGGCGTGGTCGTCGCCTCGCCGCCGAACTGACGGGTCAGGGCGGACATCAGCCGGCTTCCGAGTCCGGTCGAACGCCCGGCTTCGGCCTGGGCGAGCGCGTCGGCGGCATCGCCCACGGTCAGGACATGGTCCCCGGCCGCGTCCGTCGCGAAGGAGACGGTGACCCGGTCGGAACGGCGCTTCATCGCCGTGGTGACGAGGTGGGTGACGATCAGCCCCAGCGAGACGACGCGGTCGACCGGCATCGCCACCGGCGCGGCGGCGATGCGGAAGCCCTCGGGGCCGACGCCGAAGGATGCCGCGAGATCGGCGCAGAGGCGCGGCAGGTAGTCGTCGAGGCGGATGCTGGCGGCCGTCTCGTGCCCGTAGAGGCGGTCATGCACGAGGGCGATGGTCGAGACGCGGGTCGCCGCCTCCTCGAGCTGCTCGCGAATGTAGCTGTCGTCGGCCGTGCGCGCCTGCATCTCGAGGAGCGAGCGCGTCACGGCGAGGCTGTTCTTGACCCGATGGTCGATCTCCGAGACGAGGACGCGGAGCCGGTCCTCGCTCGCCGTCCGGCGGGCGAGCTCGCTGCGATGGCCGATCTCGCTCATTGCGATGGCGGCGAGATCGAGCAGCGTGCCGAGGTCGCTGCTGCTCCAGGCCCGTGGGCGGTGCTCGATCGCGCAGAAGGCGCCGAGGACGCGCCCGTCCCGCGTCGCCAGCGGCACCGCGCAGTAGCCGACCACCCCGAGCTCGGGGATCGCGAGGTTGTCGCGGAGCCGCGGGTCGAGCCGGGCGTCGTCGATGACCAGCGGCTTGCCGCTCTCGACCACATGGCGGCAGAAGGAGTGGCTGAGCGGCGTCTGCCGCGCCGTGGCCCAGGGCTCCGACAGGCCGTGCTGGCCGACGAAGACCTGGCGATTCTCGTCGACCACGGTCACCAGCGAGACCGGCACGGCGAGGAGCCGTGCCGCGAGGCGGGCGAGCCGGTCGAAGGCCGCGCTGTCGACGGCGGCCGGCAGACCGCTCTCCCGTACCGCGGCCAGCCGATCGGCGTCCGCGACCGGGCGCCCGGTCGGGGGCTCCGGTCCGTCGGTGCGAGCGCCGCCCGAGGCCGTCACGGCGCGGCGGTCGTGCGTCGGAATACGGCTTCCACCCAGGCACCGAGGGCGATCAGGCGGCGGTCGTCGCCGCGGCGCCCGACCAGCTGGATCCCGAGCGGCAGCCGGCCCTTCGGCTGCGGCTCGGGAACGTGCAGGAGCGGGCCGTGCAGCAGCGTCCACATGCCGTTGAGCGAGGGGTCGCCGGTATAGTCGAGGCCCCGGGGTGCGGCGCCGGGGGAACTCGGCGCCAGCACCGCGTCGAGCCCCCGGGTCAGTTCGTCGAAGCGCTGCCGCAGCCCGGCGGCGGTCGCCTGCGCCGCCGCCAGTTCCTCGGGCGGGCGCGCCTCGGCCTCGGCCAGGAGGTCCCGGAGCTTCGGGCTGAGCATGGCGCGATGGTGCGCCCACTCCTCGGCGCGGGTGGCGAGCGCCTCGACGGTGAAGATCGCCCGGTGGACCTCGCGCAGCGGCTGGAACTCGGCCGGCAGGTCGAGCGGCACGATCTCCGCCCCGGCGGCGGCGAGGCGCCGGCACATGGCATCGAGCCGCTCCCGGTAGTCCGGCTCGACCAGGTCCCACAGCGGCGTGCGGCACCAGCCGAACCGAGGCCGAGCCGGCGCGGCGGCGGCCGTGTCCAGCGCCCAGGCATCGAGCAGCAGGTCGAGGTCGCGGACGGAGCGGGCGAAGGCGCCGGGCGAATCGACCGAGGGGGAGAGGGCCATGGTGCCGTCGAGCGCCACCGCCCCGCGGGTCACCTTCATGCCGACGACGCCGCAGAAGGCGGCGGGACGGATCACCGATCCCACGGTCTGCGAGCCGTAGGCGAGCGGGACGTGGCCGTCGGCAACGGCGGCGGCCGAGCCGCTCGAGGAGCCGCCCGGGGTATGCTCCGGATCGGCCGGGTTGCGGGTGGGGCCGGCATGGAAGCAGGCGAACTCGGTCGTCACCGTCTTGCCCAGGACGATCGCCCCGGCGCGGCGGGCCAGCGTCACCGGCGTCGCCTCGGCCGACGACTGGCGGCCGCGATGGATCGGCGAGCCGTACTCGGCCGGCATCCCGGCGACGTCGAAGATGTCCTTGATGCCGATCGGCAGGCCGTGCAGCGGCCCTTCGGTGGGAGCGGCGTCTGCGGGACGGGCGTCGGCGGCACGGGCTGCGGCCAGGGCACCCTCGCGGTCGAGGCGGGTCCAGGCTCGGATCTTGGGGTCGCGCTCGGCGATGCGGTCGAGGCAGTCCTGGACCAGGGCCTGCGCGGTGAGCCGGCCTTCGGCGATCGCGCGGCGGGCGGCCGTCGCGGTCAGGTCGGCGGGGCGGGGGGCGGTGGCCATGGCGGTCAGAAGAAGGTCCGGTAGGCGCCGACGACCGTGTAGCCGTCGTCGACCACGGGCAGCACCTGCCACTTGTCGAAGGTGACGCAGGGATGCGAGACGCCGAAGCAGACCATGTCGCCGACGGCGAGCGGGCTCGTGGCCGGCACCGTCATGTGGCAGTGCTGGTCGTTGAGGCCGGTCACGACGTGGTCGGGGTCGAGCGCCGCCGGCGCCCCGCCGACGGTCGGGCGATACCAGCTCTGGGCCTGCGGCAGGCCGCCGGTGACGCCGACGTCGCGCTGGCCCATGGTCAGCACCACCTTGCCCGTCTCCGGCCGCGACTGGACATAGGCCCAGACCTCCATCGCCGGCTGCAGCCCGGGCCCGAGCCGGTCGACCAGCGGCGCCCGCCCGCGCACCGCGGCGAAGAAGTCCCGGTACATCAGGGAGTCGTGGGTGACGTAGCAGCCGCTGCGCGAGACCAGCAGCACCTCGCGGTCGAGGCCGGCTCGGCGAAAGCGGTCGACGACGATGTCGTAGAAGGCGGAGCCGCCGGCACTGAGGATGATCGGCCCGTCGGCGAAGAGGCCGCCCGCCTCGGTCTGGGCCGCCATCGCCACCATGCGCTCCAGGAAGAGGCGGACCTGGCCGGCGGCCTCCTCGACGGTGCGGCCGCTGACCAGCCCTTCGAACCCCTCGACGCCGCGGAGCGCGAGATGGGGCTCGGCCGCCTTGACGGCGCGGGCGACGGCGAGCGCCGTCTCGGTGTCGCGGCAGCCGGTGCGCCCGCCGGCATAGCCGATCTCCAGCAGCACCGGCACCGGCCGGCCGACCGGCGCCGCGGCGGCGGCCTTCGCCAGCATCTCGACGACGGCGACGGAATCGACCAGCGCCAGGAGTTCGAACCCGGGGTCGTCACGCAGCATGTCGAGCGCGCCGCGGATCGCCTGGCGGCCGACCAGCTGATTGGCCAGCAGCACCCGCCGGATGCCGTGGCGGCGGGCGACGACCGCCTGGTGGATGGTGCCGACGGTGATCGCCCAGGCGCCGCGCTCGATCTGCTCGCGGAACAGGCCGGGCGCCATCGTCGTCTTGCCGTGCGGCGCCAGCACCGCCCCGGCATCGCCGACGAAGCGCGCCATCCAGTCGAGATTGTGGTCGAGCGCCCGGCGCTTCAGCACGGCCAGCGGCAGCGGCAGGTCCTCGGCCAGCACGTTCCAGCCGTGGCGGCCGATGGCGCCGATCGGGAACGGCGCGACGCCGGGCGGCATCCCCTTCACCGTCTCGTCGAGGAGGAAGGCGGCGGGATCGCCCACGGGCTGGCCCAACGCGGGCGTCGCATTCGTCATTGCGGACACGAGAAGTTCTTTCCCTCCAGGCGGCAGCGGCGCACCGCGCCGCGATCGAGATCGTGCAGGGTCGCCTGCCAGGCGGCGCCCTCGCGCTCCAGCAGCAGGAACTGGAACCCCTTGTCGGAGACGCGCTCCGCGACGTCCATGCCGGCGATGGCGAAGCGGTCGGGGCCGTCGCCCAGCGCCGGGTCGACGGCGGTACCGCCGCCGCCGACGATCACCTGGGACGGCCGGTCGCCGGCGAAGCGGAAGACGTCGAAGCGGTGGATATGGCCGGAGAAGACGACCGAGAACGGGTCGGCGCCGAGCCCCTCGGCCGCGGCCAGCAGCGTCGCGTTGGTCTCCAGCGGCCGCCGTTCGGGGCCGTCGAAGCGGAACACGGCATAGAGCGGATGATGCACGAGCAGCCAGGCGCCCGGGCGGGCGAGGGCGCGGGCGGCGGCCAGTTGCGGGCGGTAGCGCTCGACCAGCGGTGGCGGCGGCGTCCGGTCGAGGGCGTGGGCGCTGTCGACGACGACGAGGTCGAGGCCGCCCGCTTCGACCCGGTAGGGTTCGGTGAAGGCCTCGCAGTCGACCGGCCGCGCCCGTGGTTCGAGGTAGCGGTACCAGCCATGGCCGGCCCGGTTGCAGTCCTCGTGGTTGCCGCGCACCATCACCCACGGGGCGGCGTCGAGGAGCGGCCGGGCCGGATCGAAGAAGTCCGCCCGCCAGGCGCCCCAGTTGTAGCCGTAGGGGCTGCCCGAACAGCCGGCTCCGGGGAGCGGGCACGGCGACTCCCGGTAATGGTAGTCGCCGACATGGATGACGAGATCGGGCCGGAGCGCGGCCGCCGCGGCGGCCATGCGCTGGAACGGCCATTGCGCCGGGTCGTTGCAGGCCTGGGCGAAGATGCCGCGGATGCGGCAGCCGGTATCACCCAGCACGACGACCCGGCGGACCTCGGCCTTCGGCACCGGCACGTCGCGGCCGGCGAAGGTGACGCGCTGCACGATCTTCGGCAGCGGCGCCTCGCAGACCGTGTGCGGATAGTCGGCCCAGGGTCCGACCCGCACCTGCATCGGCCGATCGAAATCGTCGTAGCGGATGCGGGGGCAGGCGGCCTCGGTGGTGAGGGTGCGCACGACGGCGCCGGCGGGCCCCAGGATCACCCAGGGTGCCAGCGTCTCGGCCGCGGACGGCGCTGCCGAGAGCAGGGCTGCCAGGGCCGCCGCCGCGACCGCGCGCACCATTCCCCGGTCGCCTAGCTGATCGTCGGCTGTGCCGCCGGATCGAACCAGCGGCCGCTGGCGACCATGCCGCGGGCGAGCAGGCGCTGCTTGCCCGCGAGCCGCTCGCCGAGGACGTCGCGGTAGCTCCATTCGCCCTCGGCCAGTTCCAGCACCGAGGCGTCGCCGATGCCGCCCTCGACCAGCTTGCCGAGCTCGGGGCGCTGCACCGCCTGGCCGGCCGTCTGGGTCGCGCGCCGGATCACCTCCGGCAGCGGCACGCCGAGGCAGACGAACTTCGACAGCGTCACCAGCAGGTCGTAGGCCGGCCCGTGGATCGAGATCTCGTGGATGTCGGAGGAGATGACGTCGGGCAGGAAGCCGGCGGCCAGCATGCCGCGCGTCGTCTTGAAGCCGAAGCTGCCGCCGCCATGGCCGATGTCGAAGAGAACGCCGCGCTCGCGGGCGGCGGCGATCTCCTCCCGCACCCGGCCGTCCGGCGTCACGGGGGCGTTGGGGAAGGGACGGAAGCAGTGGGTCAGCACGTCGCCGGGACGCAGGCGCTGGATCACCTCGAGCCGGCTCGGCGGCGGGTTGTCGAGGTGGCACATCACCGGCATGCCGACCTCCTCGGCGACGTCGAGCGCCATGTCGAGGGGGGCGATTCCCGAGGTGCCGCTGGCCGAACGGCCGACCCGCACCTTGATGCCGACGACGATGTCGCGATTGGCGGCGGCGACCTTGGCGCACTCGCGCGAATCGAGCAGCCGGATGTCGGCGCACTCGCCCACCATCACCGCCTGGCTGAAGGCGAAGATGCCGGGATAGGAGAGATTGAGGTAGGGCAGGATGCGGATCGGCGCGCCGTCGATCAGGAACTTGCGGAAGCCGTGCAGGGTGCCGGCGCCGGCGCTGCCGGCGTCGATCAGGGTCGGGCTCGCCATCTGGCGCGCCACCGACAGGGGGTCGACGCCGAGCGAGGTGCCGCCCCAGTAGACATGGGTGTGCAGGTCGATCAGGCCGGGCGTGACGATCAGGCCGCGCACGTCCTTGACCTCGGCGCCGGCCGGGACCGCGAGGTCGGGGCCGATGGCACGGACGCGGCCATCGGCGAAGGCGACATCGGCGATCTGATCGACGCCGCGGCCGGGATCGAGCACCCGGCCTCCCTTCAGGACGAGTTCGGTCATTCTCTTATTGCCTCAATAGCCGGGCGGGCGGACCCGCATCCTGGCGCCCGGGCGGGCGGGCGCCAAGTCCCTTGCCGCATGCCGCGCCCCCGCCGGCGCGGGACGATCGCCTCAGGCGACCTCGACGATGGCCTCGATCTCGACCGTGATCTGGTTGGGCAGCGAGCCCATGCCGACCGCCGAGCGGGCGTGGCGGCCCTTGTCGCCGAACACCTCGACGAGGAGGTCGGAGCAGCCGTTGATGACCTTGGGCTGCTCGCCGAACTCGGGCACGGCGTTGACCATGCCGAGCAGCTTGACCACCCGCTGCACCCGGTCGAGGTCGCCCAGCGTCTCCTTCAGCACCGCGATCAGGACGAGGCCGACGTCGCGGGCGTGCTTGTAGGCCTGCTCGACGGTGACGTCGCGGCCGACCTTGCCGGTGGCGCCAGGGCCGGGGCCCTTGCCCGCGAGATAGACGAGGTTGCCGGTCTGGACGGCGTGGACATAGTTGCCGGCGGCCTTCGGCACGGGCGGCAGGGTGATGCCGAGTTCGGCGAGGCGCTTCTCGATCTGCATTCTGAGGCTCCGCGGGGACGGTTGGAAGGGGCGGCCGGTCTGCCGACCGGCACGAGGCCGGGACGGTAGCAGGCCGGCTGCCCGCCGTCATTCTCCGGACGTCAGAATCGGACCACCGTTCCCGTGACGACCGCCCAGCTGTCGCCGCGCGCCGTGGGCTTGTCGCTGTCGAAGCCGTACCAGTGCAGGCTCGCCCGCAGGTCGACCCCGGGTCCCAGCTGGTAGAGGCCGCCGACCAGGACCCGCTGCATGCGGTCGTCCTCCTGGCCTGGCAACTGCCGCCGGCCGTCGAAATAGGAGGTGCCCAACGTCCACGGGCCGGTCGTGTAGGTGAGCGCCCCGCCCCAGCCGCTCGACTTGTTCGCGCCGCGCAGGCCGTTGTCGTCCTCCCAGTAGCCGGCGCCGAGATCGAACCCCGCATAGTCGGCGCGGACGTAGGCGGCCCAGGCCTGACGATCGTCGTAGGCGCCGCAGGCGACGCCGGCCGGGCATTTCGACAAGGTGCCGCGCTCGTAGGAGACGCTGCCGCCGATCCGGACCGGGCCGAACCGCTCGCGGTAGGCGACGGCCGCGGACAGGACGTCCGACCAGGAGCCGCGGGCGTCCGTCGACTGCCGGGTCGACGGCATCCCGGCGAACGCGCCGCCCTTCGCCCGTACCTGCCCTGCCGTCGCCTCCTCCGAGTTGTCGGGCGTGTAGGCGACGCCGAACTGGAAGCCGGCGATGCGCGGCGAGAAGTAGGACAGCTTTTCCGAATCGCCGGAGAGGTTGACGATCCAGGAATCGGGCGCCCGGCTGCGCGGGCCGCTGCCGAGCGCATTGACGACGAAGAGGTTGGCGTCGATGCCGTCGAAACTGCTGTCGACCGTCGGAGGGCCGAGCGACAGCAGGTAGGCGGGCGAGTTCTCGGCGCCGATCACGATGCGCCCCCAGCCGCCCTCGAAGAAGAGATAGCTCTCGTCGATCTGGTCGGAGCAGGTCTCGGCCTCGAGTTCGACCTGCACGCCGACCGTCAGGCCGTTGTCGAGCCTGACCCGGCCCGAGAAGAAGATCTCGGCCTCGCGCTTGATGTCGAAGGAACGGCGGTCGGCACCGTACTCTCCGGGGCCGTCCGGCTGGCTGACGAATACGCCGTAGGCCTGGAAGTACCCGCCGAGCCCCAGGCGCAGCGGCGACGGCGCCGCCGCCGGCGTCGCGCTCTGGGCGCTCGCGTCGGCCGGGCAGACCAGGGCCAGCAGCGTTGCCGCCGTCCCCGCGGCGGCGACCTTGGGCATCCTTGCTCGCATTCGTCCCCCCCTTCGAACTCGCCCGCCGGTATTTGACCAGGGCGGTCCCGGGGGCGCGAGCGGGAAATGCGCGGGCCTCAGGGGGAGAGGTGGCGGGCGAGGCGGGCGAAGTCCTCGACCGACAGTTCCTCGGCGCGCCGGGTCGGGTCGATGCCGCAGGCGACGAGCAGCGCCTCGCCGCCGAGCGGGCGCAGGCTCGCCCGCAGCATCTTGCGGCGCTGGCCGAAGGCCGCCTGGGTCACCCGCTCCAGCGTCGGCCGGTCGGCCGGCGCGAGCGGCGCGTCGCGCGGCACGATCTCGACGACCGAGGAGGTCACCTTGGGCGGCGGCACGAAGGCGCTGGCCGGCACGTCGAAGAGCCGGCGGACGCGGCAGAGCCACTGCACCAGGACCGTGAGGCGGCCGTAGTCGGGGTCGCCGGGCCGCGCCAGCAGGCGGTCGGCGACCTCCTTCTGGAACATCAGGACCATCCCGGCATAGTCACCCGGCCGCTCCAGCCAGCGCAGCAGCAGGGCGGTCGAGATGTTGTAGGGCAGGTTGGCGACGATGCGCCGCGGCGCGGTCGACACCGTCGCCGGATCGACCGCCAGCGCGTCGCCCATGACGACTTCCAGCCGCCCCGGAAAGGCCGCCTCGACCTCGGCGAGCGCCGCCCGGCAGCGTTCGTCGCGCTCGATCGCGACCAGACGGCCGGCGCCGCACTCCAGCAGCGCGCGCGTCAGGCCACCGGGGCCGGGGCCGATCTCGATCACCGTGCCTTCGCCGATCGGCCCGGCCGCCCGCGCGATCCGGCGGGTGAGGTTGAGGTCGAGCAGGAAATGCTGGCCCAGCGCCTTGCGCGCGCCGAGCCCGTGCCGGGCGATGACCTCGCGCAGGGGCGGCAGGACGCCCGGGGCGCCCGGCCGGTCGGGGTCGCTCACTCGGCGGCGATCGCCGCCCGCGCGGCGGCGGCGCGGCGGCGGCCGGCGATCTCCCCGGCCATGGTCATCGCGGCCTGGAGGCTGCCGGCGTGGGCGACGCCGGTGCCGGCGATGTCGAGCGCCGTGCCGTGGTCGGGCGAGGTGCGCACGAAGGGCAGGCCGAGCGTGACGTTGACGCCGCCGTCGAAGTCGATGGTCTTGAGCGGGATCAGCGCCTGGTCGTGGTACATGCAGAGCGCGGCGTCGTACTTCGCCCGTGCACGGGCATGGAACATGGTGTCGGCCGGCATCGGCCCGCGCACGTCGATGCCCTCCGACCGCAGGATCTCGATCGCCGGCACGATGATCTCGATCTCCTCGCTGCCGAGGCTGCCGTTCTCGCCGGCATGGGGATTGAGGCCGGCGACGGCGAGCACCGGCTCGGCGATGCCGAAATCCTGGCGGAGCGCGCGGGCGGTGATGCGGCCGGCGGTCAGGATCAGTTCGACCGAGACCATCGCGATCGCCGCCCGCAGCGAGCGGTGGACGGTGGCCGGCACCACCCGCAGCTGCGGGCACGCGAGCATCATGATCGGGTGCACGTCGCCGCCCGCCAGTTCGGCCAGGAACTCGGTGTGTCCCGCGTGGCGGAAGCCGGCGGCGTAGAGGGTCTCCTTCTGGATCGGGTTCGTCACCACGGCGGCGGCCTGGCCGGCCTGCACCGCGGCGACGGCGCGCTCGATCGATTCCAGGACGAGCCGGGCCTGGGCCGGGTCGGGCCGGCCGGGCTCTGCGGTCGGCCGCGCCGACAGCGGCAGCACCGGCAGGGCGCGGGCGAAGACGGCCGCCGCCTCGCCGGGCGCTGCGATCGCGGCGACGGGCAGGTCGAGGCCGATGCGCCGCCCGAGCCGGGAGAGCCGTTCCGGGTCGTCGATCACGAAGAACGGGCGGTCCGCCGGGCGCCGTTCGGCCCAGCATTTGAGGGTGATCTCGCCGCCGATTCCGGCCGGCTCGCCCATCGTCAGGGCGAGCGGCAGCATCTCCGTGGCCATCGCCGCCTCAGCTCCGGATGTCGATGAAGGCGCTGCGCCGCAGGTCGCGGATGACGCGGCGGGCGACGTTCTCGAGCCGCTGCAGCATCAGGTTCTCGGCGATCGCCTCGCGGTCGAACTTCTCCTCGGCCTTCTTCGGCTCGTCGCGCTCGCACACCATCAGGATGACGAAACCGCCTTCGGTCTGGAGCGGCTGGGTCGCGCGGCCGATCGGCTGCGCGGCGACGAGCTGGCGCAGGCCGGCCGGCATGTCGCCGAGCCGCACCCGGCCGAGATCGCCCGACAGCGAGCCGGCGCCGCTGCGATCGGCGGTCATGTCGGCGCAGTCCCGGACGGTCCGGCTCAGTTCCTCGGCGCGCCGCCGCCGCTCCTGGATCGCGTCGGGCGGGCTGCCGGCCGGGATCGGGACGACGATCTGGCGCAGCGACACGGTCTGGTCGTCGGAGACGGCCGCGACCGCCGCGCCGCCGGGAGTGCGCCGGTCGATCAGCAGCAGGATGTAGTAGCCGCCGGGCAGCTTGACGGGCGGGCTGAGTTCGCCCGGGGACATGCGCTCCAGCGCACCCTCCAGCACCGGGTCGAGCTGTCCCGCCTGTACCCAGCCGAGGTCGCCGCCGGCCGTCGCGGTCGCCGACCGCGAGAATTGCTGGGCCACCTGGTTGAAGCGCACACCCTGGCGCATCTGCTCGATCAGGCGCTCCGCCAGGCGGCGGATTTCCGTCTCTTCGCCGGGATTTTCGATCGGCAGGAAGATCTCCGCCACGCGCCGCTCGACGCCGGAGCGCGCGGCGAGGCGCTGCTGGATCGCCTCGTCGATCTCTTCCTCGCTGACGCTGATGCTGCGGGCATGGCGCCGGCGCATCAGCTTCGACCAGGCGATGCTGGTCTTGATCTGGTCGATGGCGGTCGACCGCTGGATGCCGTTCTGGTCGAGCCAGGCGACGAAGCCGCCGGGCCCCATGTTGTTCTGGCGCTCCAGCCGGGCGAGGTTGTCGGCGATCTCCTTCTCGCTGACCGTGATGCTGGCGCGGGTCGCCTCCTGCATCTGCAGGCGTTCGTCGATCAGGTTGCGCACCACCTGGGGCCGCAGCCGGGCGGCGTTCTCCGCCGACGCCTCCATGCCGGAGGCGGCCAGGACGAGGCGCAGTCGGGCGTCGATGTCGTAGGCCGAGATGACGTCCTCGTTGACCACGGCGGCGATCCGGGTGGAGGCCTGCTGCGCCCAGGCCGGCGCGGCGCCCGGCACGAACGCCGGCGCCAGCAGGAGCAGCGCGGCCGCGGCGAAGCGGAAGAACGAACGGCCCGAGGACATGCCCATCACATGATATCCACCCGGGGCAAGCCGAATTCGCCCAGGTTCTTGAAGTAGAGCCGGACCAGGATCGCGTCCGACGGCTCGATGTCGAGATCCTGGGTGCGCGTCCGCCGATAGCTGACGACGACGGCGAAGCACTCGTCCTCATACTTGGCGCCGAAGGCGGAATCCAGCAGGTCGCCGCCGTTGGTCAGGTCGACGGTGCCGCGGCCGAAGATCGACCAGTAGTCGCTGATCCGGGCCGAGGCGCCCAGCGCCACTTCCTCGCGCCGCCCGGTGACGGGCTCGTTGGGCGGCGCGTCGAGGAAGATGTAGCTGCCATAGAGCTTCAGCCAGGACGGGCCGCCGGCGGCGCCGATCTCGTGCCGGCGCGGGGCGAAATTGTCCTTGTCGATGCGGAAGCGGTAGAGCAGGTCGAGATATTCCGACGGCGAGACGACGAAGCGGCCGACGATGTCCGAGCGCTGGTCCTCCGCCCCCGAGCCGACCGGCATCGCCCGGTTCTCCTGGAAGCTGTAGCTCTGGGCGACGAAGGCGCGCACGCTCATGCCGCCGGCGAGATAGGCGCCGAGGTTGAGGCCGTAGGCGACGCGCTGGCCGCCGTCGTAGCGGTCGAGGCCGGGAAAGCGGTTCGGCCGCATGATGTTGACGTCGTTCAGCTCGAAGCCGAGGCTGTCCTCGTTGGGGACGTCGCTCTGCCGGCCCAGCACCGGGGCGACGGCGAGCATGGCGACGGGCTCGATCAGGTACTGCACGCCGGGGTCGTTGCGCACCCAGGGGTAGCTCCAGTTGACCGAGAGTTGCGGCAGGAGGCGCGCCGTCGTCGCGTTCCGGGTCGGGCTGGCGTCGCCCAGCGCGGCGTCGATCGCGAGATCCTTCGCCCAATAAGCGTCGCCGCGCAGGCTGGCGGCGACGACGTAGCGGTCGCCCAGCGGCGACTGCCAGGGCATCTGCCAGCCGCCGTTGATCGAGACGCGGCGGCTGTCCGTGCCGTCCTGGCGGTAGAGGTTGAGGATGTTGGCGTCGGCCGACCAGTAGGCCCCGAAATCGTTGGGTTCGCCCAGATAGTGGACGGTGGCGGTCGGGGTGACGATCGGCTGGCGGCTGTCGCGGTCCTCGGGCCGCAGGCCCTGGAAGGCGTAGGCCGCGACCTCGGCGTAGCTGCGGCCGCGGAAGCCCTCGGCGAAGAGGCGCGTGGTCAGCGACTCCTCCGACCCGTAGCCGTAGCGGCGCATGTAGGTCTTGTCGGTGGTGCGCGCGAGGTCGACCCCGGCCCGCCAGGTGTCGTCGATGTCGATGCGGCCCTTGCCCTTCACATGGCCGCGGAACTTGTCGCTCTCGACGATCGGATTGTCGTTGGTGCCGGTGGTGCGGTCGGCGACGGTGCCGCTCGCCTCGACCTCGTAGAAGCCGTTGCGCAGGCGCTGCCGGAACTCGCCGCCCAGCACGATGCCCTGCTTGGTGGTGATGATCGGCTCGAACGTGAAGTCCATGCTGTCGGACAGCACGAAATAGTAGGGGACGCGGACGAAGCCGCCGAGATCGGTCTTGACGCCGATGGTCGGCGCGAGAAAGCCGCTCTGCCGCTTCACCGTCGGGTCGGGATGGGAGAAATAGGGCGAGTAGGCGACGGGGATCCCCATGATCTCCATCGATGCGTCGCGGTACTGGACGATCTTGCGTTCCTGGTCGTGGATCACCCGGGCGGCGCGGATCTGCCAGACGGGCGCCCGGGTCGGGTCGGTCTTGCACAGGTCGCACGGCGAATAGACGCCCTGGTCGAGCTCGGTGCGGTTGCCGCCGGTGCGGGTGGCGTCGTTGCCCGCCATCCGGCCGCCGTCCGTCATCAGCATGCGGACGTTGCGCACGAAGCCCTCGCGCAGCCCCTCCTGCAGTTCGACATAGTCGGCGAAGATGACGTCGCCGGTCGGCTCCAGGATGCTGACGTTGCCCGACGCCGTCGCGGTGTTGGTGCGCTGGTTGTAGGAGACGACGTCGGCCAGCAGCGTGCGCTGGTCCTGCGTCATCTCGACCTTGCCGCGGGCGACGATGATGCCGAGATCGCTGTCGAACGACAGGTCCTCGGCCGAGAACAGGACGGGCGCGCGCGTGTCCTGGCCGCCGGGGGCACGGAAGCCGCTGCCCCGCGGCTGCGCCGCGGCGTCCGCCAGCGGAAGGGCGAGGCCGGCCAGGAAGCTGCCGAGGGCGGCGGCGAGGATCGGGGCGAGGCGCATGTCGTCAGCCATCTTCGGCGTGTAGCAGAATCGAGGCGCCTATCAAGAGGCAGACGCCGGCGGGGGTCCAGGCGGCGAGCGCGATCGGGATGTTCGCGGACAGGCCGAGGGCGAAGACCACGTCCGAGAGGAAGTGCAGGAGGAATCCCGTCAGCACGCCGCCCATGATGAGCCAGGTGGTGCCGCCGCGCCGCGTCTGGCGCAGGGCGAAGGTGGCGGCGATCAGGACGAGCGCGCCGAGCAGGATCGGTTGCGCCAGCAGCGAATGCCAGTAGAGGCGGTGGCGATGGGCCGAGAAGCCGGCGGTCTCGAGCAGCGAGATGAAGCCCGGCAGCTCCCAGAAGGAGATCGTCTCCGGCGCCGCGAAACTGTCCTGCAGGCCGCGTGCCGTCATCGTCGTCGGCAGGACGTATTCGCCGATCGGGGTCGTCTGCTCGCCCGGCCGCCAGGACCAGGCCTCGGACAGTCGCCACTGGTGCTCTTCGAGCCGCGCGCTCGCGGCGTCGATGCGGCGGACCAGCCGGTCGTCGTCGCGGAACTGGAGCACGGTGATCTCGAGCAGCCGGCCGTCGTCGGGCGCCACCCGGGTGGCATGGATGATGGTCGGGCCGTGGCCGTCGTTCTGGCGCAGCCACAGCCCGGTCCGCGACAGCGCGAGGTCGCTGGTGCGGCCCTTCAGGACCCGGCTCTCGAGGCCGTCGTAGCGGTTGCGCAGGATCGAGGCGACGGGGTTGAAGACGGTGATCGTGAGGACGCCGATCGCGACCGCGACCAGGACCGCCGGCGCCAGGAACTGCCAGGCCGACACGCCCGCGGCGCGCGCCACCAGCAGTTCGCTGCTGCGGGTCAGGCGCCAGAAGGCGAGCATGCTGCCGAAGAGCATGGCGAAGGGCAGGATCTCCTGGGCGAGGTACGGGAGCTTGAAGATCGCCATCTGCAGCAGGATCGCGACCGTCGCCTCGGCCTTGGTGCCGGACCGGCGCAGCAGTTCGACGACGTCGATCACGAAGGCGACGCCGACCATCGCGACGAAGACGCCGGCACACCACCCGGCGAACTGCCGGGCGATGTAGCGCGACAGGGTGGCGGCGATGTTCACGCCGCCTGCGCCGTCGCGGCGCCCCGCCGGCCGCCGCGCCCGCGCAGCATCAGGAACAGGCCGAGCGCCATCGGCACCAGCAGGTTCAGGTGCATGAGCGGCAGCAGGGCCGGGGTCTTGTTGGCGAGGTTGTTGAAGGCGATGTTGCCGATCTGGACCGCGAAGGCGACGCCGATCGCGCCCATGATGCGACCGGTCTGGCCGCGCCGGTTGAACTCGCCGCCGAGCAGCCAGCCGAGCGCGAGCAGGGCATAGGCGAAGGGGTAGAGCGGGGCGAGGATCCGCTGGTGGCCCTCCACCGTCAGCCGGTGGCCGTAATAGCGGTCGGCCTGGGTGCCGGCGGGGAAGAAGAGGTCCGGGAGGTAGCGTTCCTGAGGCTCGTGCCAGCGGGCGCCCGGCGCGTCGCGCACGTCGCCGAGTTCGATGATGTAGCGGTCGAAGGCCAGCACCGACAGGCGGTGGGTCTTGCGGTCGAGCTCCTGCCGGGTGCCGTTCATCATGACGATGCGGGGGCCGGAATCGGTCTGCGCCAGCGCCCCGCGCTCGGCCGTCAGGGTCGCCGGCCGGCCCTCGACCCGCTCGTCCTGGATCATCAGGCCGAGAAGCTCGCCGGTCGGCGACTGCTGGCGGATATAGACGGTCACCTTGTCGGTCAGGCTGTTGAAGACGCCTTCCTGGAGCAGGATCGAGGTGAAGTTGTTGCGGATCTCGAACTGCAGGTCCTTGAAGGCGCGGAACGAGGTCGGCAGGAAATAGAGGCTGAGGGCGAAGCCGATGATGCTCGCCGTCGCCGCCACCAGCAGCGCCGGCCGCGCCAGGCCCATCTGGCTGACGCCGGTGGCGCGCAGCACCACCAGTTCGCTGTCGGTGATGAGCCGGTGGTAGGTGAAGAGGATGGCGGCGAAGGTGGCGATCGGCAGGACCACCTCGAGGAACCGCGGCAGCAGCAGCAGCGCGAGATAGAGGAACGTCCCGACCGAGACGCCGCGATTGACGATCAGCTCGATCAGGCGCAGCGACTGCGACAGCCAGATGGCGAAGCACAGCCCCAGCGCGATGAAGGCGAGGACCGTGAGGCACTGCCGATATACGTAGCGATCGATGCCCAGCATGGCGCGGCCGATTATAGGAAGTCGCGCCGCGTCGCGGATAGAAGCAAATCTCCGAGGCCCCGCGTTGACAGGCGCGGCGGGCGGGAGCTATCCGGACGGGTCGTATCGCCCGCCCGCCAACCCTCTCCAGGCTGGAGTTCATCCGCGATGGAAATCCGTTTCGCCAATGCCGCGACGCCGAAGTCGGGCGCCCTCGTGCTGCCGGTCTACGACGGGCGGACCCTGACGGAGGCCGGCCGGGCCGTCGACACGGCGACCGGCGGGGCACTGGTGCGCGCCATGGAGCACAGCCGCTTCGAGGGCCGCAAGGACCAGCAGCTCGCCGTCGTCGCGCCGGCCGGTCTGCCGGTGAGCCGCGTCCTGCTGGTCGGCGTCGGCAAGGCGGCGGAGGCCTCGGCCGAGCGGTTCCAGGCGCTGGGCGGCATCGCCTGCGCCGCGCTCAACGCCGCCGGCGACAAGGAGGGAACCATCCTCATCGATGCGGCGGAAGGGCTGTCGCTGGCGCTCGCCGAGGCGGCCGCCGACGCCGCCTTCGGCGCGAAGCTGCGGAGCTACCGCTTCGACAAGTACCGCACCACCGAGAAGCCGGAGAAGAAGCCGACGCTGACCAGGCTGACGGTCGCGGCGACGGCCGCCGCCAAGCGCGCCTACGCCGCCCGCGAGGCCGTCGCGGACGGCGTCTTCCTCGCCCGCGACCTGGTGTCGGAGCCGGGCAACGTGCTTTATCCCGAGACCTTCGCCGACGCCGCCAAGGCGCTGAAGAAAGACGGGGTTTCGGTCGAGGTCCTGGACGAGAAGGCGCTCCGCAAGCTGGGGATGGGGGCGCTCCTCGGCGTCGCCCAGGGCAGCGCCCGGCCGCCGCGCGTCGTCGTCATGCAGTGGGACGGCGGCCGCAAGGGCGAGGCGCCGGTCGCCTTCGTCGGCAAGGGCGTCACCTTCGACACCGGCGGCATCTCCCTCAAGCCGGGGCCCGGCATGGAGGACATGAAGTGGGACATGGCCGGGGCGGCCGTGGTCGTCGGCCTGATGCGGGCGCTCGCCCGGCGCGAGGCGGCGGTGAACGCCGTCGGCGTCGTCGCGCTGGTCGAGAACATGCCCGACGGCAACGCCCAGCGGCCGGGCGACATCGTGACCTCGATGTCGGGCCAGACGATCGAGGTCCACAACACCGACGCCGAGGGCCGGCTGATCCTGGCCGACGCCTGCTGGTACACGCAGGACCGGTTCCGGCCCAAGGCGATGATCGACCTGGCGACGCTGACCGGCGCCATCATCATCGCGCTCGGCGACCACCATGCCGGTCTCTTCTCCAACAACGACGAGCTGTCGCAGCAGCTGGCCGCCGCCGGCACCGCCGGCGGCGAGCGGCTGTGGCGCCTGCCGCTCACCGACTACTACGACAAGCAGATCGACAGCGACGCCGCCGACGTGAAGAACATCGCCGGCAACCGCAACGCCGGCAGCATCATCGGCGCCCAGTTCATCCAGCGCTTCGTCAACAAGGTGCCGTGGGCGCATCTCGACATCGCCGGCGTCACCTGGTCCAAGTCGGACGCGGCGATCACGCCCAAGGGCGCGACCGCCTTCGGGCTGCGCCTGCTCGACCGGCTGGTCGCCGAACACTACGAAGGCAAGTGACCGAGATCGGCTTCTATCACCTGACCCGCACGCCGCTCGAGCGCGCGCTGCCCCGCCTCCTGGAGAAGGTGGCGGGGTCCGGGCGCCGGGCGGTGGTGCTGACCGGCTCGGAGGAGCGGGCGGAGGCGCTGAACGCGCTGCTCTGGACCTACGACCCCGGCAGCTTCCTGCCGCACGGCACGGCCCGCGACGGCAATCCCGGCGAACAGCCGATCTGGCTCACGCCCCAGGACGAGAACCCCAACGGCGCCACCGTGCTGGTGCTGGTCGACGGCATGGTGTCGGCCCGGCTCGATGCCTACGAGCGCTGCCTCGACCTCTTCGACGGCAACGACCCCGACGCGGTGGCGGCCGCCCGCGAGCGCTGGCGCGAGGCGAAGCAGGCCGGCCACGCGCTCACCTACTGGCAGCAGACCGACCAGGGCGGCTGGCAGGCGCGCGGCTGACAGCCGCGGTCGCGGGGCTTGGGGATGTCGCCGGCGGTTGCGGGCGCCGGATCTTTCGCTGTCGCCCGCGGTTGCGGGCGAAGGGGGCCGTCGCTATAACCCCGCGACTTTTCTCCCCAGAAAGAGGATTCCATGGCGGTCGAACGCACGCTCTCGATCATCAAGCCGGACGCGACCCGGCGCAACCTGACCGGCAAGATCAATGCCCGGTTCGAGGAGCAGGGGCTGCGCATCGTCGCGCAGAAGCGGCTGTGGCTGACCCGCGCCATGGCGGAGAAGTTCTACGCCGTCCATGCCGAGCGGTCGTTCTTCAACGACCTCTGCAGCTTCATGACCTCGGGCCCGGTCGTCGTCCAGGTGCTGGAGGGCGAGAACGCCGTCGCCCGCAACCGCGAGATCATGGGCGCGACCAACCCGGCCAACGCCGCGGCCGGCACGATCCGCAAGGATTTCGCCGAATCGATCGAAGCCAACTCCGTGCATGGCTCCGATTCGGCCGAGAACGCGGCGACCGAGATCGCGTTCTTCTTCGCCCAGACCGAGATCGTCGGCTGAGCGGTTCCGGCGGCCCCGTCCGGGGCCGCCGGCCTTCCTCAGACGAGGAAGATCGCCATCAGGGCCAGGGCGACGACGACGGCGCCCGTGGCCCAGCTGGAAAAGCGCACGAACGCGTTCCACATCGCCTTGTGGTCGCGCTCGATCGCTTCGAAGTTGTTGTCGGCGGCCATGAATATCCCCACTCGTACCCGGTCCAGGCGTTTCTGCTAGCGAAGCGGCGGGCGCTTGGCAAGGTCGTGCTTCGGCCGGGCGAGGCGGCTCAGGCGCCGGCGCCCGGCACCATCAGCGGCACGGCCCGCCAGTCGCCGCCGGAGACGATCGCACGCTCGCCCTCGACGCGCACCCGGCCCTCCGCGATGAGGCGCACTGCCAGCGGATAGGCGGCATGCTCGGCGCCCAGGATGCGGTCGGCGAGGATCTCGGCGGTGTCGTCCGGCAGCACGGGGACCACCGCCTGGACCAGGATCGGCCCCGAATCCATCTCGTTGCGCACGAAATGGACCGTGCAGCCGCTGACCCGGACGCCGGCGTCGAGCGCCTGCTGTTGCGGATGGAGCCCCTTGAAGGCCGGCAGCAGCGAGGGATGGATGTTCACCATCCGGTCGCGCCAGGCATCGACGAAGCCCGGCGTCAGCAGGCGCATGAAGCCGGCGAGGCAGACCAGCCCGACCCCGGCATCGGCGAGCGCGGCATGGACCGCGCCATCGAACTCGGCGCGGCTGGCGTAGTCGCGGTGCGGCAGCACCAGAGTCGGCAGACCGGCACGGCGGGCGCGCTCGATCGCCGGGGCGCCGGCGACGTTGCTGAGGACGAGCGCCACCTCGGCCGGGAAGTCCGGGTCGGAGCAGGCGTCGATCAGGGCCTGGAGATTGCTCCCGCGGCCCGAGACCAGCACTCCCAGCCGGAGCCGCGCCATCTCAGCCCGGCCAGCGATCGGCGAGGCCGGCGACCGTGCAGCCGGCGCCGCCGGCCGCGCGCGGCACGACGCTGCCGATCCGGTGCGTCGGCACGCCGGCGGCGGTCAGCCGCGCCTGGATCCGGTCGGCCTCGGCGGCGGCGACGACCGCGACCATGCCGATACCGCAGTTGAAGGTGCGCGCCATCTCGGCGCCGGCGACGCTGCCGGCCGTCGCCAGCCAGTCGAAGACGGGCGGCATCGGCCAGCGCTGGGTATCGACGACGACGGCGGCGCCCGCCGGCAGCACGCGCGGCACGTTCTCGACGAGGCCACCGCCGGTGATGTGGGCGAGCGCCTTGACGCCGCCCGACCGGACCGCCTCCAGCGCCGGCCGGACATAGATCCGGGTCGGTTCCAGCAGCGCCTCGCCCAGGCTGCGCGCGGCGTCGAAGGGCGCCGGGTCGTCCCAGGCGAGACCGGCCGCGGCGACGACCCGGCGGACCAGGGAGAAGCCGTTGGAATGGACACCGGCCGAGGCGAGGCCGAGCACCACATCCCCCGGCGCCACGGTCGACCCGTCCAGGGCCGCGCCGCGCTCGACGGCGCCGACGGCGAACCCGGCAAGGTCGAAATCGTCGCCCTGGTACATGCCCGGCATCTCGGCCGTCTCGCCGCCGACGAGCGCGCAGCCGGCGATCCGGCAGCCTTCCGCGATCCCGGCGACGATGGCGCGGCCGCGCGCGACGTCGAGCCGGCCGGTGGCGAAATAGTCGAGGAAGAGCAGGGGCTCGGCGCCCTGCACGACGAGGTCGTTCACGCACATCGCCACGAGGTCGATGCCGATCGTCTCGAGCCGCCCGGTGTCGATCGCGATCTTGAGCTTGGTGCCGACGCCGTCGGTGGTGGTGACCAGGATCGGGTCGCGATAGCCCGCGGCCTTGAGGTCGAAGAGGGCCCCGAACCCGCCGAGCCCGGCATCGGCGCCGGGGCGGGCGGTCGCGCGGGCGAGCGGCTTGATCGCCTCGACGAGGGCATTGCCTGCGTCGATGTCGACCCCGGCGTCGCGGTAGGTGTGGCTGCTGATGGCGTCCTCGCCGCATATGGGGTACAGAACGGCCGAGAGACTGCGCCCGGACGCCCGCGCGCCCGGGGGCTCCGGTTCCGGCGCCGGCTCCCGGCCGACGCCCGCGGACAATACCCGATCGGAGAGCCATTGCAATGATCGGCCAGCGCCCCTCCGTCGCCCGCCGGACGATCCTGCGCCGGATGCTTGCCCTCGCCACGGTCGCCCTGGCGACCCTGGTCCTGGCCGGCATGCCGGCACGGGCGCAGTACGAGGTCACGGGCAACGCGGTCGACGTCACCGCCGCCTCGGCGGTGCAGGCCCGCGAGCGGGCCCTGGCCGAGGCGCAGCAGACCGCGGCCCGCCGCCTCATGGAGCGCCTGGTGATTCCGGCCGGCGGCACGCCGCCGCGGCTTTCGGCGGCCCAGGCGGCGGCGCTGGTGCAGGACGTCGAGATCGCCGACGAGCGGGTGACGCCGGTGCGCTACATGGCGACGGTGACGGTGCGCTTCCGTCCGGAGGCGGTGCGCCGCTTCCTGTCCGAGCAGGGCGTCCCCTACAGCGACCGGGCGCGGCGCCCGACGCTGGTGCTGCCGGTCCTCGACCTGCCCGAGGGGCCGATCCTGTTCGACGACCGCAACCTCTGGCTGCGCGCCTGGTCCGAACGTCCCTCGGACGGCACGCTCGTCGTGCCTCTGGGCGACCTCGCGGACGTCGGCGCGCTGACCGCGGCGCAGGCGCTGGCCGGCGACCGCGCCCGCATCGCCGCCCTGGCACGGCGCTACGGGACCGACGGGGTGGCGGTCGTGCGCGCCGGCCGTGGCGCCGGCGACGGCGTCACGGTCGCCACCGCCCGCTTCGCCGGCGATGCGCCCGCCGTCAGCCAGCGCGCCAGCTATCCCGACCCGGACCGGACCTTCGCCGCCGCCGTGCGTGGCACCGCCCAGGCCCTCGACCGGCCGCTGGCGCCCCCGCCCGGGGCGGCGCCTGCCGCCGGCGGCGGCGCCGACGGTGCCGATCTCGCGACCGCGCCGACCGGATCGGCCGAGGACTGGGTCCAGCTCCGGCGACGGATCGCCGAGACGCCCGGTGTCGAGCGGGTGGACGTCGTGACGCTTTCCGCCGGACGGGCGCGGCTGCGCATCACCCATCGGCTCGGCCACGATCGCCTGCGCCAGGCGATGGCAGCGCTCGGCGTCGAGGTCGAGGCGCCGGCCG
>NZ_JAYSFE010000021.1:0-24532 GCF_041913585.1 Allostella sp. | reverse complement strand
GGGCCGGCGCCGCTGCGCTGACGCCCCGGGCCCGCCGCCTTGTACCTCGCGAACATCATCACCCTCGGCCGGCTGCTGTCGGTGCCGGTCATCGTCTGGCTTCTCATCGACGGATCGATGCTGCCGGCCTTCGCGTTGTTCGTCGCCGCGGGCGTGTCGGACGCGGTCGACGGCTTCCTCGCCCGGCGCTTCGATCAGCGCTCGGAACTGGGCGGCTACCTCGATCCGCTCGCCGACAAGGCGCTGCTGGTCGGGGTCTACGTCACGCTGGGCCATGTCGGCCTGCTCCCGGCCTGGCTGGTGATCCTGGTCGTGTTCCGCGACGTCATCATCATCGGGGGGGCGGTGCTGCTCTACATGTTCACCCACCAGCTCCAGATGGCGCCCCTGCGCATCAGCAAGCTGAACACGGCGATGCAGATCGTCCTCGCCGCGGGGACGCTCGGCGTCGCCGGCTTCGGGCTGGACGACCGCGGGGCGACGCATCTCTTCGCCTATCTCGTCGGCGCCACGACGGCGCTCTCCGGGGCGGCCTACATCCTGCAATGGAGCCGGCATCTGGCGCTCGCCGCCGGCGGGCGCAATTGAGCCGGCGGTCGGTCGGCTGGTTCTGGGCGGGCGCGGTCGCCGTCGCCGGCCTGCTGTTCTATCTCGTCAGCGACGTGCTCTTCCCGTTCGTCGTCGGGCTGGTCGTCGCCTACATCCTCAATCCCCTGGTCGACCGGCTGGCGGTGTACGGACTGCCGCGCTGGCTCGGCACGCTCGTCGTCGGCAGCGTCTTCGTGCTGATCGCGATCGCGGCGGTGCTGATCGTCGTCCCGCCGCTGGTCGACCAGACCATCGACCTCGCCGCGCGGATGCCCGAGATCGTCGAGGCGGTGCGATTGCGCCTCCTCATCGTCGGCGACACCATCCGCGAACGGATCGGGCCGGAGAACACGGCCGAGCTCGAGGCGTTCCTGACGCGCCAGGTCGGCACGGTCGCTTCCTGGGCGGCCGGGCTCGTCGGCGGCATCGTCGGCAGCGGCTTCGCCATCTTCAACGCCCTGTCGCTCGTCTTCATCACCCCGATCGTCGGCTTCTATCTCCTGCGCGACTGGCACCACATCCTCGCCAGCCTCGACGTCAACGTGCCCGACGCCCACCGGGCCGAGGTCCACCGGGTGGCGATCGAGATCGACCACCGGCTGGCGGGGTTCCTGCGCGGGCAGGGCGTGGTCTGCCTCGCGCTGGGCACCTTCTACGCCACCGGCCTGACCCTGGTCGGCCTCGATTTCGGGCTGGCGATCGGCATCTTCTCGGGCCTCGTCTCCTTCATCCCGTTCGTCGGGTCGATCTCGGGCCTGGTGCTGTCGACCTCGGTGGCGCTCTTCCAGTTCTCCGACTGGACGTCGGTCGCCGTCGTCGTCGGCGTCTTCCTGGCGGGGCAGGCGATCGAGGGGAACTTCCTCACCCCCTGGCTGGTCGGCGACCGGGTCGGGCTGCATCCGGTGTGGGTCATCTTCGCGCTCTTGGCGGGCGGCGCCGTGTTCGGCTTCGTCGGGCTGCTGCTGGCGGTGCCGGCCGCGGCCGTCATCGGCGTGCTGGTCCGCTTCTCGCTCGAGCGCTACCGCGCCGGACCGCTCTTCCACGCCAAGCCGGACGCGTGACGGTCCCGCGCCAGCTGCCCTTGCCGCTGGAGCGCCGGCCGGCGCTCGCGGCCGACGACTTCCTGGTCGCCGAGGGCAATCGCGCCGCCGCCGCCTGGCTCGACCGCTGGCCGGATTGGCCGGGACCGGCGCTCGTCATCGCCGGCCCGCCGGGGGCGGGAAAGACGCATCTCGCCCGGATCTTCGCCGACCGGACGGGGGCCGCGCTGTTCGAGGGGCGGCGCCTGGGGCTGGCGGCGCTGTCGCCGCTGATCGAGGGGGCCCCGGCGGCGGTCGCCGTCGACGACGCCGACCAGGTGCCGGACTGGGCGACCCTGCTCCACCTCTACAACGTCCTGGCGGCGCGCCAGGGCCATCTGCTGCTGACCGCCGGCCGGGCCCCCGCCCGCTGGGGGATCGGGCTGGCCGACCTCGCCTCGCGGCTGGCGACGGCGCCGGTGGCGGCGATCTCCCCGCCCGACGACGTGCTGCTCTCGGCGGTGCTGGCCAAGCACTTCTCCGACCGCGGCATCCCGGTCGAGCCCGGGGTGGTGACGTTCCTGGCGGCGCGCATCGAACGCTCCTTCTCGGCCGTCCGGGCGGCGGCGGCGGCGATCGACCGGCACGCGCTCGCGGCCGGCCGGCGGGTCACCCTGCCGCTGGTGCGCGCGGCATTGCCTGAACTCGCCCCCGCGACCCATGATCGCGCCCCGGACGAATCGGTCTGACGACGAGCAACCTGAGGAGAAGGCGATGGATCTCGGCTTGAAGGGGAAGAGCGCTCTGGTCTGCGCGGCGAGCAAGGGCCTCGGCAAGGGCTGCGCCGTGTCGCTGGCCCGCGAGGGCGTCGAGGTGACGATCCTGGCGCGCGGCGTCGAGGCCCTGGAGGCGACCGCCGAGGAGATCCGGCGCGAGACCGGCGCCAAGGTGACGAGCCTCGCCTGCGACATCACCACCCCCGAAGGCCGCCAGAAGGCGCTCGCCGCCTGTCCGGCCCCCGACATCCTGGTGACCAACGCCGGCGGCCCGCCGCCCGGCGACTTCCGTCAGTGGGGCGAGGCCGAGTGGCTGGCGGCGCTCAAGGCGAACATGCTGACGCCGATCGAACTCATCAAGGCGACGATCGACCCGATGATCCAGCGCCGCTTCGGGCGCATCATCAACATCACCTCGGGCGCGGTGAAGATGCCGATCGATGTCCTCGGCCTGTCGAACGGCGCGCGCACCGGCCTGACCGGGTTCTGCGCCGGCCTCGCCCGCCAGGTGGCGCAGCACGGCGTCACCATCAACAACCTGCTGCCGGGTCCCTTCGACACCGACCGGCTGCGCACCAACACGAAGATCGCGGCCGAGAAGTCGGGCAAGAGCTTCGACGACGTCTGGAACCAGCGGATGATGCAGAACCCAAGCCGCCGCTTCGGCACGGTGGCCGAGTTCGGCGACGCCTGCGCCTTCCTCGCCAGCGCCCAGGCCGGCTTCATCACCGGACAGAACCTGCTGATGGACGGCGGCCACTTCCCCGGCACGCTCTGAGCGCGCGCGGCTACTTCAGTTCGCGGGGCGCCACGTAGGCGACGAGGCGCCCCGTGCCGTCCCGCGCGTCGCGCCAGTCCCCGGCGAAGGCGATCGTCGCCAGCGCCCCGGTCGGGAAGGCGTCGCCGAGCCGCCGCCGCAGGGCCGGGTCGCCGGCTCCCGCGAGCGCACGCGCGAGGTCGTGGAGGCCGGGATTGTGGCCGACCAGCATCGCCTGGGCGACGTCGGGCAGGCCGCGGACGATGTCGCCCAGGCGATCGGCATCGGCAAGGTAGAGGGCGCGGTCGAAGCGGACCTCGGGCTCGCCCGCGAGGCCGGGCCGGACGCCCTCCAGCGTCTCCCGGGTGCGGCGGGCCGGCGAGCACAGCACCAGCGCGGGCCGTGCGTCCGCCTCGGCCAGCATCCGCGCGATCGCCCGCACGGCCCGTCGGCCGCGCCCGTTCAGCGGCCGGTCGAAATCGTCCATGCCCGGGTCGGCCCAGCTCGACTTGGCATGCCGCAGCAGCAGCAGGGTGCGGGAAGAGGCCATCGTCCGATGGAATTAGGCCGGCGTCACCCGCGCCGCAAGCCGCCTGCCATGACACCGTCATGACGGCCGGCTAGCATGGCGCCATGACCGACGAAGCCCACCCCGCCCGCAGCGAGGCCGAGCCCGCCGCGGAATCGCGCCGCCCGCGCGCTGCCCGCCGCCGGCCGCCGGCCCATCCGGAGGAGGGGCAGCAGCCCAACCGCTTCATCAACCGGGAGCTCTCCTGGCTCGCGTTCAACGAGCGCGTCCTGGCGGAGTCCGAGAACCTGCACCACCCGCTGATGGAGCGGCTGCGCTTCGTCTCGATCTCGGCCGGCAACCTCGACGAGTTCTACATGGTCCGGGTGGCCGGTCTGAAGGGGCAGGTCCAGGCGGGCGTCGTCACCCCCAGCCAGGACGGGCTGGCGCCGGCCCAGCAGCTCCAGGCCATCACCCAGCGGGCGCTCCGCCTGATGGCGGCCCAGCAGGAGCGCTATCGCGCCCTGCGCGGCGAGCTGCGCCAGGCCGGCGTCTCGGTGGTCGATCCCTCGGAACTGACCGGCGAGGAGATGGCCTTCCTCGCCGAGCGCTTCCGCGAGGAGACCTTCCCCGTCCTCACGCCGCTGGCCATCGACCCCGCCCATCCGTTCCCGTTCATCCCCAATCTCGGCATCGGCCTCGTGCTGGCGCTGCGGCGGCGCCAGGATGGCGAGCGGATGGAGGCGATCGTCCTGCTGCCCCAGCAGCTCGGCCGCTTCGTGCGCCTGCCCGGGCCCGATATCCGCTTCCTGGCCATGGAGCAGTTCATCGGCCTCTTCCTCGACCGGCTGTTCCCGGGGTTCGACGTGCTCGGGCGCGGGGCCTTCCGCGTCCTGCGCGACAGCGAGGTCGAGATCGAGGAGGAGGCGGAGGACCTGGTCCGCCTCTACGAATCCGCCCTGAAGCGGCGCAAGCGCGGCCACGTCATCCGGCTCGGCGTCACCTCGGACACGACCGAGGAGCTGCGGACCTTCCTGATCGAGCAGTCGCACCTCGGCGCCGACGACGTCTTCGAGGTCGACGGGCTGGTCGGGCTGGTCGACATCCGGCAACTCATCGTCGACGAGCGGCCGGACCTCAAGTTCCGGCCCTACCATCCCCGCTTCCCGGAGCGCATCCGCGACTTCGGCGGCGACTGCTTCGCCGCCATCCGTTCCAAGGACATCCTCGTCCACCACCCCTACGAGAGCTTCGACGTCGTCGTCCAGTTCGTCCGCCAGGCGGCGGCCGACCCGGCGGTGGTGTCGATCAAGCAGACGCTCTACCGCACCAGCAACGATTCCCCGATCGTGCGCGCGCTCATCGAGGCGGCCGAGGCGGGCAAGTCGGTGGCGGCGCTGATCGAGCTCAAGGCCCGCTTCGACGAGGAGCAGAACATCCTCTGGGCCCGCCATCTCGAGCGCGCCGGCGTCCAGGTCGTGTACGGCTTCGTCGACCTCAAGACCCATGCCAAGATCTCGCTGGTCTCGCGCCGCGAGGGGGCCGGGCTGCGCAACTACGTGCATTTCGGCACCGGCAACTATCACCCGTACACGGCCAAGGTCTACACCGACCTCTCCTTCTTCACCTCCGATCCCGTCCTCTGCAGCGACGCCGCCAAGTTCTTCAACTACATGACCGGCTACGCCATCCCGGAGGGGCTGGAGAAGCTGGCGATCGCGCCGATCACGCTGCGCCAGACCCTGGTGCGGCACATCGAGGAGGAGATCGAGCACGCCCGGGCCGGCCGTCCGGCCGCGATCTGGGCCAAGATGAACGCGCTCGTCGATCCCGACATCATCGACGGTCTCTACCGGGCCTCGCAGGCGGGCGTGCGGGTCGAACTCGTGGTCCGCGGCATCTGCTGCCTGCGGCCCGGCGTTCCCGGCCTGTCGGAGAACATCCGGGTCAAGAGCATCGTCGGGCGCTTCCTGGAGCATGCGCGCATCGTCTGCTTCGGCGGCGGCCATCCGATGCCGTCGCCGTCCGCCAAGGTCTTCATCTCCTCGGCCGACTGGATGCCGCGCAATCTCGACTACCGGCTGGAGGCGCTCGTGCCGATCGAGAACCCGACCGTCCACGAGCAGGTCCTCGACCAGATCATGGTGGTCAACCTGCGGGACGCGGCGCAAAGCTGGACCTTGGGGGGCGATGGCGAGTATGTCCGGGTGTCGCCGGACGGCGACGGATTCTCGGCGCACGGATATTTCATGACCAATCCCAGCCTTTCCGGCCGCGGCAGCGCCCTGAAGCAGGCCCCCCGGACGAAGTCCGCGCCGCACGGTGAGTGACCCTACCGCCAGCCCGGCGGCGGGACCGCGGGACCGCCGCGTCGGGGTGATCGACGTCGGCTCGAACTCGATCCGCCTCGTCGTCTTCGACGGGCTGCGGCGGTCGCCGCTCGCCCTCTTCAACGAGAAGGTTCTGTGCGGCCTCGGCCGCGGGCTCGAGAAGACCCGGCGCCTTCATCCCGAGGGCACCGTCCAGGGGCTGGAGAACCTTCGGCGCTTCGTGCGCCTGGCCCACCTGATGGGCGTCGGCCAGCTCGACGTCCTCGCCACCGCGGCGGTTCGCGAGGCGACCGACGGTCCCGACTTCGTTGCCGCCGTCGAGCAGCAGTGCGGCGTCCGCGTCCGCGTCATCACCGGCCAGGAGGAGGCGGCCCTCTCCGCCGCCGGGGTGCTCAGCGGCATCCCGGACGCCGAGGGCGTGATGGGCGACCTCGGCGGCGGCAGCGTCGAACTGGTGCCGCTCGCCGGCGGCGTCGCCGGCCCGGGGGTGAGCCTGCCGCTCGGCCCCCTGCGGCTCGCCGACATCGCCGCCGACAGCCCGAAGAAGGCGCGCGACCTCGTCGACACGGCACTCGCCGGCGTCGGCTGGCTCGCCGGGCAGCGCGGCCGCAACCTCTACCTCGTCGGCGGGGCATGGCGGGCGCTCGCCCGCATCCACATGGACCGCGCCGGCTATCCGCTGCACGTCATCCATCATTATGCGATCGAGCGGCCGGCGATGGACGTGTTCCTGCGCGATCTCGCCAAGCTCGGCCGGAAGTCGCTGGAGAAGCTGACCGGCGTCTCCCGGCGCCGCCTCGACGCCGTCCCCAACGCCGCGCTCCTGCTCGGGCGGCTGGTGGAGGCGCTGATGCCGCCGCGCATCGTGTTCTCGGCGACCGGGCTGCGCGAGGGGCATGTCTTCGCCGGCCTCGACCCGGCGGAACGCGCCGCCGATCCGCTGCTCTCCGCCTGCCGGAGCATTGCCGCGCGCGGCCGCCGCTTCGGCGCCGACGGCGACCACCTGGTCGCCTGGACCGACCCGCTCTTCGCCGACGACCCGCCGGCCCTGCGGCGCCTGCGCCACGCCGCCGCGCTGCTCTCGGACAGCGCCTGGAACGAGCATCCCGACTATCGCGCCGAACAGGCGTTCCTGGGGGCGCTCCGCCTGCCGCACGGCGGCATCGACCATCGCGGACGGCTGCTGCTGGCGACGATGCTGCACGCGCGCTATGGCGGCGACGCCGACGCCGCCGTCGTCGCCCCCTACGGGCGGCTCGCCAGCGCCGGCGAGCGGCTCTGGGCGGAAGCGGTGGGGCTGGCGCTGCGCGTCGGCTACACGGTCTCCGGCGGCTCGCCCGAAGCGCTCCAGCGCACCCGGCTCGAGACCGGCGCCGGCGGCGGCATCCGCCTCGTCCTGGCGCGCGAGGACGAGGTGATGGCGGGCGAGGCCGTCCGCCGGCGTCTCGACGCGCTCGGCCGGGCGCTCGGCCGCCCCGCCGCGGTCGGCTTCCGGGAGGCCGCCGCCGCGGGCTAGCATCGCCCCCGATCGGACCTTGGGGGAGATGACCGGATGACCGCCGTCGCGCATCACTACGCACGCCTGCCGCAGGTGGCGATGCACTACGTCACGGCGGGCGCCGGAACCCCGGTGGTCCTGCTCCATGGCTGGCCCTCGACCTGGTACGAGTGGCGGCACGTCATCGCCCGGCTGGTCCCCGGCTGGCAGGTGATCGCGCCCGACCTGCGCGGCCTCGGCGACAGCTCGCGGCCGGCCACCGGCTACGACAAGCAGACCGTCGCCGCCGACGTGCGCGACCTCGTCCGTCACCTCGGGATCGGCCGCTTCCACCTCGTCGGCCATGACTGGGGCGGGCCGACGGCATTCGCGCTGGCGACCCAGATCCCCGACCAGGTCCGCACCCTGTCGATCGTCGACGTGACGGTGCCGGGGCTGGGGCCGGACATCTCCCAGGGCGGGCGGCGCTGGCATCACGCGTTCCACCGCACGTCCGACCTGCCGGAGGCGCTGGTCGCCGGCCGCGAGCGGCTCTACCTGTCCTGGTTCTATTCGGAATTCGCGTGGCGGACGGGGGCCATCTCCGACGCCGACATCGACGAGTATGTCCGCACCTACTCCAAGCCGGGGGCGCTCCGCGCCGGCTTCGCCTACTACCGTGCCAGTCCGGAGGATGCGGAAGCCAACATGCGGCTGCTGAAATCCGGGTTCCGCCTGCCGATGCCGGTGCTGGCGCTGGGCGGCGCCCGCACCGAGGCGCGGGCCCGCGGCATGGAGCCGGCGGAATCGCTCGCCTGCATCGCCGACCGCGTCGAGGGCGGCGTCATCCCGGAATCCGGCCATTTCGTGCCGGAGGAGCAGCCGGACGCGCTGACGGACCGACTGCTCGCATTCTGGCGATCGCACCCGGATTGAGCCACCTCAAGGCCCGGCCGCCGCCGCGGGCCGAGGATGCTCGGACACGGCAGCGGGGGCAGGGTGATGACGCGGATCGCACTGGCATTCTGGGGCCTGCTGGTCCTCCTGGGCGGGCTATGGGTCCTGGCCGATCCGGGCGCGCTGGCGGCGGCCGGCATCTTTCCGCTGCGCGCCGGCATGGTGCAGGCCACGGGCGTTCTCGCCATGGGCTGCTTCAGCGCCGCCATGGTGCTGGCGCTCCGGCCGGGGTGGCCGGAGCGGCCGCTGGGCGGCCTCGACAAGATGTACCGGCTGCACAAGTGGTTCGGCATCGGCGGCCTGGTCCTGGCGGTGCTCCACTGGCTGTGGGTCGAGGCGCCGAAATGGGCGGTCGGGCTGGGCTGGCTGGAACGGCCGCAGCGAGGCGCCCGCGGCACGGCCGCGGGTCCCGTCGAGCAGGCGCTGGGCAGCCTGCGCGGGGCGGCCGAGGGGCTCGGCGAATGGGCCTTCTACGCGGCCGTCGCCCTGATCGTGCTGGCGCTGGTGCGATGGGTGCCCTATCGGCTGTTCCGCCGGACGCACCGATGGCTGGCCGCGGCCTACCTGGTGCTCGTCTTCCACACGCTGGTCCTGACGCGCTTCGGCTACTGGTCCTCGCCGCTCGGGCTGGTCCAGGGGCTGCTGCTCGCCGCCGGGACGTGGGCGGCGGTGGTGGCGCTTCTCGGCCGCATCGGCATCCGGCGTCGTGTTCCCGGCCGCATCGTCGACCTCCGCTACTATCCCGAAATCCGGGTGCTGGAAGGGCGCGTCGCCGTCAGCGACGCCTGGCCCGGGCACCGCGCGGGGCAGTTCGCCTTCGTCACGTCGGATCGGGCGGAGGGTGCGCATCCCTATACCATCGCGTCCGCCTGGGACCCGGCCGACCCTCACCTCACCTTCATCGCCAAGGAACTTGGCGACCATACCGGGCGGCTGCGCGAGCGCCTCGTCGCCGGCCAGCCGGTGACGGTCGAAGGGCCCTACGGCTGCTTCACCTTCGACGACGGGCGGCCCCGGCAGATCTGGGTCGGCGCCGGCATCGGCATCACCCCCTTCATCGCCCGCATGAAGCAGCGCGCCGCGATGGCAGCCGACGACCCGGAGCGGGCGCGGCCGGTCGACCTTTTCCATCCGACGGCCGACCACAGCGCCGCGGCGATCGCCCGGCTGACGGCCGACGCGGCGGCGGCCGGCGTCCGCCTGCATGTCCTCGTCGACGCGCGCGACGGACGGCTCAACGGCGACCGCATCCGGACCGCGGTGCCGGACTGGCGCGAGGCCGGGATCTGGTTCTGCGGCCCGGCCGGATTCGGTCGTGCGCTGCGCGCCGACTTCGCACGCAACGGCCTGCCGGTGCGCACCCGGTTCCACCAGGAGCTGTTCGACCTCCGATGACGGCCGCCGGGGCGGCCGCCCCGGCACTCAGGACGCGGTTTCCTCCATCGCGTCCGGGCGCAGGCGGCCGATCGCGTCGATCCGGCGCTGCAGCGCCATGCGGTCGAGCGCCTCGATCGGCAGGGCGGCGAAGATGCGCAGCCACTGGTTCAGCATGCGCAGGACGTCGCGGAACGCCTGCATGCGCTCGGCTTCGCTGCCGGTCGCGGCACCGGGATCGGGGATGCCCCAGTGCGAGGTGACCGGCATGCCGGCCCAGCGCGGGCAGGCCTCGCCGGCCGTCTGGTCGCAGAGCGTGAACACGAAGTCGAAGACGGGCGCGTCGGGGCCGGCGAACTCCGTCCACGATTTCGAGCGCAGATGCGGGTCGACGATGCCCTCGCCGGCGAGCAGCGCTGCCGCCATCGGGTGAATGTGCCCGCGCGGCGTCGCACCGGCGCTGTAGACCGCGAAACGCCCGCGGCCGAGCTTTCGCAGCAGCGCCTCGGCGAGGATGCTGCGCGCCGAGTTGCCGTTGCACAGGAAGAGGACGTTGTATCGTCGTGCGTTCATGCTGCGGCCTCCTGGGTTCGAGCGCGGCGGACGTTGCGCGGCCGTCAACCGCCCGAGGCGACGGCGGGCGGCATCGGGGACAAGGCTTCGCGATCGGCGTGACGGGGCAGGAAGAGGGTCAGGCCCCAGCACGCCGCGAGCATCGCGAAGGAGCCGAGCAGGCAGGCGGTGAGCCCGCCCGTCTGGTAGAGCAGCCCGGAGAGGAGGATGCCCATCAGCCGGCCCGAGGCGTTGGCGGCGTAGTAGAACCCGACATCCTCGGCCGCCTTCTTCGCGCCGGCATAGGCGAGGATGAGATAGGAGTGGAGGGAGGAGTTGACGGCGAACGGGATGCCGAAGAGGACCAGCCCCGCCGTCACGAGGAGATCGGACACCAGCAGGTCGGGCGCCGTCGCCTGCGGCAGCAGCATGGCGACGACGAGCGCCGCCGGTACGGCCGCCAGCAGGGCCGACCAGACCTGTGCCGCCCGCACCTCGCGGCTGAGGCCGTCGGCGCTGCGCATGACGAGCCGCGGCGCCGCCGCCTGGATCGCGCCGTAGGCGATCGTCCAGGCGGCGAGGAAGCCGCCGACCTCGAGGAAGCTCCAGCCCCGGCTGTAGAGGAAGACCGGCAGGCCGACGACGAACCAGACGTCGCGCGCGCCGAACATGAAGATGCGGGCGGCGGCGAGCAGGTTGACGCCGCGGCTCTTGCTGAAGAGCTCCTTCATGCTCTTCGAGGCGCCGGCCTTGCCGAGCCCCGCCGGCAGGGAGAGCGCGGCCGCCGTCAGGATGACGGCGATGAGCCCGGCCAGCAGCCACAGCGCGCCGCGGAAGCCGGCGACGTCGAGCAGCAGGCCGCCGACAAAGAAGCCGGCGCCCTTCATGGCGTTCTTCGAGCCGGTGAACCACGCCACCCAGCGGAAGAGCTGGCCGCTGCCCGATCCGGCGGTCGCCTTGATCGCCGACTTGGAGGCGGTCTTGGTGATGTCCTTGGCGACGCCGGCGACGCCCTGGGCGGCGACGACCCAGGCCACCGACATCGCCGCGCTCCATCCGGGATCGAGCGCGGAGAGCATCAGCAGGCCGGCCGTCTGGAGCGACAGCCCGACCGTCAGCATGCGCGGAATGCCGAAGCGCGCCGCCAGCCAGCCGCCGCCGAGATTGGCGAGGATGCCGGCCGCCTCGTAGAGCAGGAAGAGGAAGGCGAGGGTGAACGGGCTGTAGCCGAGCCGGAAGAAATGCAGCAGCACCAGCATCCGCAGGGCGCCGTCGGTCAGCGTGAACCCCCAGTAGGCGGCGGTCACGATCGCATAGTTGCGCGCGCCGCTGGTCATGGGCCGGCCGCGCGGACGATGTTGGCGAGGTCGACCATCCGGCAGGCGTAGCCCATCTCGTTGTCGTACCAGGCATAGACCTTGAGCATCGTCCGGTCGGTGACGATCGTGCTGGGCGCGTCGACGATGGCGCTGCGGGTGTCGTTGGCGTAGTCGACCGAGACGAGCGGGCGATGCTCGATGCCGAGGATGCCGGCGAGCGGGCCGCCGGCCGCGGCCGCGAAGAGCGCGTTCACCGTCTCGGCGTCGACCGCCTTCTCGAGTTCGAAGACGCAGTCGGTGAGGCTGGCGTTCAGCACCGGCGCCCGGACGGCGTGGCCGTCGAGCCGCCCTCTCAACTCGGGATAGATGAGGGCGATGGCGGTGGCGCTGCCGGTCGTCGTCGGCTGGAGCGAGTTCATCGCCGAGCGCGCGCGGCGCAGGTCCCGGTGCGGGGCGTCGACGACGACGTTGGTGTTGGTCGGGTCGTGGATCGTGGTGATCTGACCGTGGCGGATGCCGATCGCCTCGTGGATCACCTTGACGACCGGCGCGAGGCAGTTGGTCGTGCAGGAGGCCGCCGTCAGCAGCCGGTGCCGCGCCGGCTCGTAGCGGTCGTCGTTGACGCCGACGACGACGTTGAGCGCCGCCGGGTCCTTGACCGGCGCGGCGACGATGACGCGCTTCACGCCGCGGTCGAAATAGCCCTGGAACTGGTCGGGCCGGAGGAACTTCCCCGTGCATTCCAGCACGATGTCGCACCCGAGGTCGCCCCAGGGAACGTCGCCGGGCTGGGGTGCGGCGCTGAAGCCGATGTGGCGGTTGCCGATCGTGATCGCGGTGTCGTCCTCGACCGTGAAGGCGGCGCGCCAGCGGCCATGGGTGCTGTCGAACTCGAGGAGATGCGCCGCGGCGGCCGCACCGCCCTTGATCTCGTTGACATGGACGACGTCGAGGCGATTGCCGGCGCGCGGATCGCCCGGGTCGCGGACGACCCCGCCGAGCCCCGCCCGCAGCGCGAGCCGCCCGATCCGTCCCATGCCGTTGATGCCGATTGCCATCGCAGCCGTCCTTTCCGATCGCGCCCTAGCCGGTCGTCGCCAGGCCGCCGAGTTGGTCGAGCCGCAGCTTCGCGGTCGCCCGGTCCATGGCGGCGAGCGGCAGCCGGCAGAAGCGTTCCAGCCGGCGGCGGAGCCCGGCATAGAGCTCGGCCAGCAGCGCCGACCGCTCGCGCTGGGAGCCGGCGAAACGGGTCGGGTCGGGGAGCAGCCAGAGGCCCGCGACGGGGCTGCCGAGATCGGGCCCCGGCGTGTCGTCCGGCATGTCGCAGAGCGTGATGACGAAATCCATGCGGGCGCTGGTCTCGCGGGCGAACTCGGCCCACGACTTGCTCCGCAGCGTCGCCACGTCGTGGCCATGCGCCCGGAGCAGGTCGATCACCTGCGGCAGCGGCGCCGGGGCGGGGTCCGGCCCGGCCGAGTAGCCGCGGAACCGGCCGCCGCCGATACCGGCGAGGATCGCCTCGGCCATGATCGAGCGCGCGGAATTGTGCCGGCACAGGAAGAGCACGTTGAAGCTGGGTGCGAGCGCCGGTGCGGCCGGCTCGTCGAGCAGCGCCCGGATGCGCTCGCCCCAGGCGTCGTCGTCGCCGCAGAGTTCGGCCAGGGACCGGACGAGACCGCGCAGGCCCGGCGCATGCGCGGTGTAGATCAGCTGCCGGCCGCGGCGGGTGCCGCGGATGAGCTGCGCCTGCTCGAGCGCGGCCAGGTGGAAGGACAGCGTCGACGGCCGCACCTCCAGCGCCGCCCCCAGCTCGCCGGCGGCGAGGCCGGCGGACCCGGCCCGCCGGAGCCGGTCGAGCAGGCCGATGCGCGTCTCCTGCGAGAGGGCCGAGAAGGCGAGGGCGGCATGGCGGGCGTCCATGCCGGAGAGTGTAGTCGATTCGATGTTTCGAGAAAAATCGAATATTTGTTGCAGTACGATGTCACGGCCCGCACGCGGGCGGACCCTCTGGCCGCGTCCTGCGAGGGGGCGAAGCGGGCGCCGGCTACGCCGCCTCGCCGAGGCTGACCACGGCGATCGACTTGCCGTGGGCGGTCAGGCCGAGCCGGCCGTGCTTCAGCGCCAGCGCATGCTGGCCGAAGACCTCGCGGCGCCAGCCTTCGAGGGCCGGCACCTTCGCGTCGTCGGAGGCGGCGATCCGCTCCAGGTCGTCGGCGGAGGCGACCAGCTTCTGGGCGACGTCGTGCTCCTCGCACTTCATCTTGAGGAGCACCCGCAGGAGGTCGCACAGCGGTCCCAGCCCGGGCGGCATGTCCTGCCGCGGCGGCGGCTTGGGAAGCTGGGATTCCGGCAGCGACAGGCCGCGCTGCACCGCCTCCAGGATTTCCGTCCCGAAGCGGCCCTCGGCCAGCCCCTTGCCGAGGCCGCGGGTGCGGGCGAGGTCGTCCACCGAGGTCGGATGGTGGGCGGCGATTTCCAGGATCGCCTCGTCGCGCAGGATGCGGCCGCGCGGCATGTCCTTCTCCTGGGCGGTGCGCTCGCGCCACGCCGCCACTTCCTGGAGGACGGCGAGGAAGCGGCCGGAGCCGCCGCGGATCTTGAAGCGCCGCCAGGATTCGACGGGGTCGAGGCGGTAGGTGCCGGGCTCCAGGAGGACGTTCATCTCCTCGTCGAGCCACTCGCCGCGTCCCGACCGTTCGAGCCGCCGGCGCAGCTTCTCGTAGGTCGGCCGGAGATGGGTGACGTCGGAGAGCGCGTAGGTGAGCTGGCGCTGGGTCAGCGGCCGCTGCGCCCAGTCGGTGAAGCGCGACGACTTGTCGATGCGCGCACCGGCGAGCTTGGTCGCGAGGTTCTCGTAGGACACCGCCTCGCCGAAGCCGCACACCATCGCCGCGACCTGGGTGTCGAACAGCGGCTCGGGGATGCGGCCGGTCAGATGGTAGAAGATCTCGATGTCCTGGCGGGCGGCGTGGAAGACCTTGACGATGCGCTCGTCGAAGAGGAGCTCGATGAGCGGCGCCAGATCGATGCCGGCCGCCAGCGGGTCAACGGCGGCCGCCTCCTCGGGACCGGCGATCTGGACCAGGCAGAGCTGCGGCCAGTAGGTCTTGTCGCGCATGAATTCGGTGTCGACCGCGATGTAGTCGGCGCCGGACTGGCGCTGGCAGAAGGCGATCAGGGCTTCGGTGTCGGCGATCAGCGTCATTCGGCCTCGGGATGGCGATGCCGCCGGAAGGGCGGTCGCGGAGGGTTCGGTCTCGTCGTTCGGTCTCGTCGTTCGGTCCCCGGCCCGCGGCCGGCGGCCACGCCCGACATTAGGCGCCGCGGGGCGGCGGGTCGAGCCGCCCGTTCGCGGGCGGGGCCCGGCGGCGGGGGCTGCCGCGACACGTCATCTTGACACGGGCGCGGCTCGCGTGCGCTTTTCGCCCGCCCGTTCCCGACCCCCATTCGACGGTTTCCCGATGCACGCCTATCGCACGCACACCTGCGGCCAGCTCCGCGCCGAAGACGTCGGCGCCGAAGCCCGCCTTTCCGGCTGGGTTCACCGCAAGCGCGACCACGGGCAGCTGGTCTTCATCGACCTGCGCGACCATTACGGCATCACCCAGTGCGTCGTCGACGTGTCGAGCGGCCTCTTCGCCGCGGTCGACGCGCTGAAGCTGGAAAGCGTCGTCACCGTCACCGGCAAGGTCGTGGCCCGTTCGGCCGAGACCGTCAACAGCAAGCTCGACACCGGCGCGATCGAGCTCCAGATCCGCGAACTCGCCGTGCAGTCGGTCGCCGACACCCTGCCGATGCCGGTCAACGCCGACGCCGACTATCCCGAGGACATCCGGCTGCGCTACCGCTTCCTCGACCTCCGGCGCGAGGCGATCCACCGCAACGTCATGCTGCGCTCGCGCGTCATCGCCAGCATCCGCCGGCGCATGATCGAGGCCGGCTTCGCCGAGTTCCAGACGCCGATCCTGACCTCGAGCTCGCCCGAGGGCGCACGCGACTTCCTGGTGCCGAGCCGCATGCATCCGGGCCAATTCTACGCCCTGCCGCAGGCGCCGCAGCAGTTCAAGCAGCTCCTGATGGTGGCCGGCTTCGACCGCTACTTCCAGATCGCGCCCTGCTTCCGCGACGAGGACAGCCGCGCCGACCGCTCGCCGGGCGAGTTCTACCAGCTCGATTTCGAGATGTCGTTCGTCACCCAGGAGGACGTGTTCCGGACGATCGAGCCGGTGCTGTCCGGGGTCTTCGACGAGTTCGCGGGCGGCCGCTCGGTCACCCCGCCGCCGTTCCCGCGCATCCCCTTCGACGAGGCGATGCTGAAGTACGGCTCCGACAAGCCCGACCTGCGCAACCCGCTCGTCATCACCGACATCACGGACATCTTCGCGCGGTCGGAGTTCCAGGTCTTCGTGAAGATCGCGAAGTCGGGCGGCGTCGTCCGCGCCATCCGGGCGCCGGCCGCGGCCCAGCGGCCGCGCAGCTTCTTCGACAAGCTGAACGACTGGGCGCGCGGCGAGGGGGCAGCGGGCCTCGGCTACATCACGCTGGTGGACGGCGAGGCCAAGGGACCGATCGCCAAGTTCCTGTCGGCCGAACTGGTGGCCGAGATCCGGGCGGCGACCGGTGCCGTCGACGGCGATGCGGTCTTCTTCGTCGGCGACAAGAAGGCGGCCGCCGAGAAGCTGGCCGGCCAGGCCCGCAACCGCATCGGGCAGGAGATGGGGCTCTACGAGGAGGGCACCTTCCGCTTCTGCTGGATCACCGACTTCCCGATGTACGAGCTCGACGAGAAGACCGGCCAGATCGTCTTCTCGCACAATCCCTTCTCGATGCCGCAGGGCGAGCTGGAGGCGCTGGAGACCAAGGATCCGCTCGAGATCAAGGCGTTCCAGTACGACATCGTCTGCAACGGCGTCGAACTGTCGAGCGGCGCCATCCGCAACCACAAGCCCGAGATCATGTACAAGGCCTTCGCGATCGCGGGCTATTCCCGGGAGGACGTGGAGCAGCGCTTCGGCGGCATGCTCAACGCCTTCAAGTTCGGCGCCCCGCCGCACGGCGGCTCGGCCCCCGGCATCGACCGCATCGTCATGCTCCTCGCCGACGAGCCGAACATCCGCGAGGTCATCGCCTTCCCGCTCAACCAGCAGGCGCAGGACCTGCTGATGCAGGCGCCCTCGCCGGTGCCGCCGGAGCGGCTGAAGGAACTGCACATCCGGCTCGACCTGCCGCCGGTCAAGAAGCCCTGAGCCGGCGGGGCCGACCCAGCCCGGCCTGCCTCCCCCCGCCCGCGATTCCCTCGCATCTTCCCCGAGACGGCCGCCCGCCGGTCGGCTAGTCTCGGCTGCGGGGCCGCCGGGAAATGCCACGTCCGATGGCAACCGGCCGGGCGCGAGCCGCGGGGGCGGACGGGACGGGGAGGGGCGGGTGGCACGCAAGCCGGCGAACCTGGTCTATGGGCTCGACGACCGGCCGCCCTGGTCGGTGACGCTGCTGCTGGCGTTCCAGCATGCCGTCCTCATCCTGATGTTCGTCGCCTACCCCCTGATCGTCGCCGCGGGGGCGGGCTTCTCGCCGGAGGCGACGCGCAACTTCGTCACCGCCACCATCCTCGCCATGGGGATCGGCACCATCCTCCAGGCATGGAGCCGCTTCGGCAGCGGCTATCTCCTCGTCCACAACCCGAACCCGATCCACATCCCGACGCTGATCCAGGCGGGCGCGGTCGGCGGCCCGGCGCTGATCGCCACGCTCGGCCTCTTCAGCGCCGCGGTGCAGGCGTCCATGGGACGGATCATCCGGCCGCTGCGACGGCTGCTGCCAGCCGAGGTCTGCGGCGTCACGGTGACGATGCTGGGCGTCTCGCTGATCCTGCCCGGGCTCGACCGCGCGCTTGAGCTGTCGCCGGACCGGACCGTCTTCCAGGCCGACAGCCTGCTCGTCGCCGCCCTGTCGCTCGCCTTCATGCTGGCGGTGGCGATCTTCGCCCGCGGCCGGGTCCGGCTGTTCTCACTGCCGATCGGGATCGCCGTCGGCTGGGCGGCGGCGGCGGCCGTCGGCCTCGACGACCATGCGCCCAAGGTCGAGATCGCGGCGCTGCCGTGGCTCGACCTGCCGCTGCGCCTGCCGTCCTTCGCCTTCGACTTCACCTTCGTGCCGGCGATCGTGCTGGGCGCCTTCATCGCCGCCATCGACACGCTCGGCATCATGATCTCCGTCCAGCGCATGAACGACGCCGACTGGCGCCGCGCCGACCTGCGCGGGGCCGCCCGCGGCATGGTCGCCGACGGCGCGAGCTGCACCGTCAGCAGCGTCCTCGGCGGGATGCCGACGCACATCTCGTCGTCCAACGTCGGCCTGGCCTTCGCCACCGGGGCGACCGCCCGCATCGTCGCCACCGTGACCGGCGCCATTCTGGTGGTGGCGGCGCTCTGCCCGCGGGTCGCGGCGACGGCGACCATGGTGCCGCTGCCGGTGCTGGGCGCGATCATCCTCTATTCGGCCGCCTACCTCATCACCTCGGGCATGGAATTGATCCTGTCGCGGCGCCTCAGCGAGCGCCGCGTCTTCATGGTCGGCCTGTCGATCATCGCCGGTATCAGCCTGCTGGTGATCCCGCAGGTCTTCCGCGGCGTGCCGGAGATCCTGGCGCCCTTCTTCGGCTCGCCGCTGTCGCTCGCGGCCATCGTCGCGCTGCTGCTCAACCTCGTCTTCCAGATCGGCATCAGCCGGCAGGCGACGCTCGCCATGCCGGCGGACGCCAACCCGTTCCTGGCGGTGCAGGACTTCCTCGACCGCCAGGGCGAGCTGTGGGGCGCCCGGCGCGACGTCATCGTGTCGGCGGCGCGGACGACGGCGCTGGCCGCCGAGGCGATCCTCGAATCGGGGCTGGCGCGGGACGGCGTGCGGCTCGACGTGCTCTTCGACGAGACCCATCTCGACGTCGCCGTCGTCTACCAGGGCACCGCCATCGAGCGGCCGAACGCCCAGCCGGCGCCGGAAGCGCTGCTCGGCGACGAGCGCGAGGTCGGGCGCTATGTCGGCTGGACCCTGGGCCAGCTCTCGGATTCGCTGGAACTGCGGTCGGACGGCGACCGCCAGACGGTGCTCATCCGCTTCGAGCACTGAGGCGGGGGCGGCCGCTCACAGCCAGTCGGGATCGGTCTCGCGGACGGTGGCGTCGAGGCGTTCCACCAGGTCGGCCCAGTGCTCGGTCTTCGGCAGTTCCCAGCGGAAGAACCAGCGGCAGGCGGCGAGCTTGCCGCGCGGCAGCGGGTCGTCGGGCAGGCCGAGGGCGGCCAGCGCCTGATCGAGCCAGAGCCAGGCGACGACGGTATGGCCGGCGAGGTCGAGATAGGCGGCGGCGTTGGCGAGCGCGTCGGCCGCCCGGCCGGCCGCCATCGCCGCCCGCGCCGCCCGCGTCACCCGGTCGAGCCGGCGGGCGGCCGTGTCGAGGGCGGTCGCCATCTCGTCCAGCGCCGGATGGGCGGCGGCGCGCGCGGCGGTCGCGTCGATGCGGAGCAGCAGGTCGGCCATGGCGGCGCCCTCCTGCATCGTCGCCTTGCGGCCGAGCAGGTCGAGCGCCTGGATGCCGTTGGTGCCCTCGTGGATCGGGTTGAGGCGGTTGTCGCGATAGAACTGCTCGACCGGGTACTCGCGGGTGAAGCCGTAGCCGCCATGGACCTGGATCGCGAGCTTGTTCGCCTCCAGGCACCATTCCGCCGGCCAGGCCTTGACGATCGGCGTCAGCACCTCGAGCAGGCGGTGGGCGCGGGCCCGCTCCGCCGGGTCGGCGAGCGTCCGGCTGTCGTCGACGATCCGCGCGGCATAGAGGCAGAGGGCCATCCCGCCTTCGGCATAGGCCTTCTGCGCCAGCAGCATCCGCCGCACGTCGGCGTGCTCGACGATCGGCACCTGCGGCCGGGTCGCGTCCTTGGCGTCGGCCGGCCGGCCCTGCGGCCGGGTGCGGGCATAGTCGAGGGCCGCCAGATAGCCGGCATGGCCCAGCATCGCCGCGCCCAGGCCGACGCCGATCCGGGCCTCGTTCATCATCTGGAACATCTGGGCGAGGCCGCGGCCGGGCTCCCCCACCAGCTCGGCGATGCAGCCGTCCGCCTCGCCGAAGTTCAGCACCGTCGAGGTGGTGCCGCGCCAGCCCATCTTGTGGATGAGACCGCCGAGCCGCACGTCGTTGCGGCGGCCGAGGCCGCCGTCGTCGCCGACCGCGAACTTCGCCACGAGCATCAGCGACAGGCCCTTCGCGCCGGGCGGCGCGCCGGCGATGCGGCAGAGCACGAGATGGACGATGTTCTCCGCCAGCTCGTGGTCGCCGCCGGAGATGAAGATCTTGCCGCCCTTGAGCCGCCAGGTGCCGTCGGCGGCCGGCGTCGCCACCGTCCGCACGTCGCCCAGCGACGAGCCGGCCTGCGGCTCGGTCAGCGCCATGGTGCCGAAAAAGCGCCCGGCGCGCATCGCCGGCAGGTAGCGGCGCTTCTGCTCGGCGCTGCCGAAGCTCTCGATCAGGTTGGCGGCGGCGATCGTCAGCAGGGGATAGGAGGCGGTCGCGATGTTGGCCGCGTCGAAGATGCCGAAGCAGGCCTGGGCGACCAGGTGCGGCAGGGCCATGCCGCCCGCTTCCGGCGCCGCTTCCATGGCGAAGAAGCCGGCCTCGGCGAAGGCGTCGAGCGCCGCCTTCGCCTCCGGCACGACGACGACGCGGCCGTTCTCCAGCCGCGGCTCCTCGCTGTCGCCCTTGCGGTTGTGCGGCTGGAAGTGGCGGGCGGCGATCGCCTCGGCGGTGTCGAGCGCGGCCGCGAAGGTCTCGCGACCGTGGTCGGCGAAGGCGGGCCTGGCCGTCAGCCTCTCGGCCGCCAGCCAGTCGAAGAGCAGGAAGTCGAGGTCGGCGCGGCGGACGAAGGCGGCCAAGCGCGGATCACGCGGCCTGGAAGCGGGCGAGGTGGTGGTCGCCGTCGCCGAAGGTCTGCTCGATCGCGGTCAGCCGCTTGAAATAGTGGCCGACCTGCATCTCGTCGGTCATGCCCATGCCGCCATGGAGCTGGACGGCGGTCTGGCCGATGATCCGGCCGCTCTTGCCGATCTGCACCTTGGCGGCGGAGATGGCGCGCCGGCGAAGGGTGGCATCGACCTCGCCGGCATGGACGGCCGCCACGATCGCCATCGAGCGCGACTGCTCGAGCTCGACGAACATGTCGACCAGCGCGTGCTGCAACGCCTGGAAGTTGCCGATCTTGGTGCCGAACTGCTCGCGCGTGTTGAGGTAGTCGCGGGTGCGCTCGAAGGTCGCCTGCATGCAGCCGACCGCCTCGGCGCAGAGGGCCGCGGTGGCGATGTCGACCGCCTGCTCGATCACGGGCAGCGCCCCGCCGTCGGGGCCGAGCAGGGCGTCGCCGCCGACCGCGACGCCGGCCAGCGTCACCTCGGCGGCGCGCTGGCCGTCGATCGTGAGATAGGGGCGGAGCGACAGGCCGGCGGTGCCGGCCGGCACCAGGAAGAGCGAGATCCCCGCCGCCGTCCGCGCCGAGACGATGAAGTGGGTGGCCGACGGCGCCCCCAGCACGACGCTCTTGGCGCCGTCGATGACGAAGCCGCCGCCGCTGCGCGCCGCCTTCGCCTCGACATGGCCGAGGTCGTGGCGCGCCCGCCGCTCGCCATGGGCGAAGGCGAGGAGGGTGTCGCCGGCGATGATCCCGGGCACCAGGGCCGCGCGCTCTTCGGCACTGGCGGCGAGCTTCAGCAGGCTGCCGCACAGCACCACGGTCGGCAGGAAGGGCTCGACGACGAGGCCCTTCCCGAACGCCTCCATCACCACCATCGTGTCGACGCCGTCGCCGCCGATCCCGCCCTCGTCCTCGGCGAAGGGGAGGGCGAGCAGGCCGAGTTCGGCGAAGGTCCGCCAATGCGCGCGGCTGAAACCGTCCTCGGAGGCGACGATCCGGCGCCGGGCGTCGAAGGCGTACTCGTCCTGGACGAAGCGCTCGATCGAATCGCGCAGGAGCTGCTGCTGCTCGGAGAGTCCGAAATCCATGGATCAGGCCCTGAGGAGGATCTTGGAGACGATGTTCTTCTGGATCTCGTTCGACCCGCCGTAGATCGAGGTCTTGCGCCAGTTGAGATAGGTCGGCGCGAACGCGGCCGCCCCTTCGGGTCCGACCGGCTCGACGTTGGCCCCGCCCTCCAGCGCCTCCGGCAGGAAGGGCAGGGCGTAGGGGCCGGCGGCCTCGACGAAGAGTTCGGTGATCGCCTGCTGGATCTCGGTGCCGCGGACCTTGAGGATCGAGGGCTCGGGGCCCGGCACCACGCCCTTGGTCTCGTTCGCCAGCGCCCGCAGGTTGGTGTATTCGAGCGCCATCAGCTCGATTTCGATGCGCGCGATCTTGTCGCGGAAGGGGCCGTGCTCGATGAGCGGCCGGCCGCCGATCGTCTCCTCGGCGGCGACGCGGCGCAGCTTCTCCAGCATCTTCTTGGAATGGGCGATGCCGGCGATCCCCGACCGCTCGTGCCCGAGCAGGTACTTGGCGCAGGTCCAGCCCTTGTTCTCCTCGCCGACGAGGTTCTCGACCGGCACCTCGACGCCGTCGAGGAAGACGTCGTTGATCTCGGCCGAGCCGTCGATGGTGCGGATCGGCCGCACGGCCACGCCCTTGGCGCGCATGTCCATGAGGAGGAAGGAGATGCCTTCCTGCTTCTTGGCCGCGGGGTCGGTGCGGACGAGCACGAACATCCAGTCGGCATATTGCGCCAGCGTCGTCCAGGTCTTCTGTCCCGTCACGACGTAATGGTCGCCGCGCCGCTCGGCGCGCGTCTTGAGGCCGGCGAGGTCGGAGCCGGCGCCGGGCTCGGAATAGCCCTGGCACCACCAGTCCTGGCTGGAGAGGATGCGCGGCAGGAAGCGCTGCTTCTGCGCCTCGGTGCCGAACTTCAGCAGCACCGGCGCCAGCATCTTGGTGCCGAAGGGCATGATCCGGGGCGTGTTCCCGAAATTCAGCTCCTCGTCGAAGATGTGCCGCTGCACCGGCGACCAGTCGCAGCCGCCCCATTCCTTCGGCCAGTGCGGCGCCATCCAGCCGCGGCCGTGGAGGATCTTCTGCCAGGTGACGTAGTCGTCCTTGGCGAGATGCTGCTGGGCGGCGACCTTGTCGCGGATATGCGCCGGGAGGTTGTCGCGGATGAAGCTCCGCACCTCGTCGCGGAACGCGAGGTCCTCGGCGCTGTAGCTCAGGTCCATGGGCGCCCTCCCGATCTTGCTTGGTGGGCCGGAAGCTAGAGAGGCGCCGCAACCTTGGCAAGCGGCCGGCGGCCAAGCCATTCGGCGACGAGCGCGGCGATCTCGGCGGAGTTGCCGTCCATCGTCAGCATGTGCGAGTTGCCGCGGATGCCGATGGCCGGAAGGTCGAGGATTTCGACGGTGCCGCCCGCCGCCCGCAGCGCCGCGGCATAGCGCTCGAAGGCGGCGCGATACGCCTGCCACACGGGACTCGCGGCGAAGAAGTCGCCCCAGACCGCGAGGTGCGGCACCCGGGCGGCGGCCGCGAGATCGACGGTCGCGGGATCGGGCGCGCCCGACGGTTCCAGCAGCACGCAGGCGGCGACGCGTTCCGGCCCGCCGCGGGCTGCCGCCAGCGCGAAGCCGCAGCCCTGGCTGTGGGCGACGATCTCGGCGGGCCCGAGCCGGTCGAGCAGCGCCTCGTAGGCGGCCAGCGTCGCCGCCTCGTTGCCGGGCCAGCGCGGCACCACCTGCCGGGCGAGCGCCTCCAGCCGCTCGACCGGAAACTGCTGACCGGGGAAGGGCGTCCGGGTCGGGTACGCCTCTGGCGGGCCGAGCCGGAACGTCGCCCACATCTCCTGCATCGGGCGCAGCACCGGGTCCCCCGGCATCACGCCCGGATAGGGGAACCAGGAGGCCCGGCCGCGTTCGGTGGCGTCGGCGACGTAGACGTCGTGCCCGGCCTCCAGCATGAGCTGCTGCCACCCGGGGCGGCCGTCGGGCGTATCCTCCCAGGTGACCCCGGTCATGCCGCCGCCGTGCCAGAGCAGGAGCGGCCGCGGCGAGCGCGGCGCCGCGAGGCGGACGTACTGGACGTACATCTGGCCGACCATGAAGTCGCCGTTGGGATCGAACGGGCGGGTCGGGCCGTTGGGGGCGAACGCCGCCATGCGCGGCGGCTGGCCGGCGACCCGGAACGGCCGTCCGCCGACATGGAAGCCGCCGATCGCCGCTACTGCCAGGGGCGGGGTCATCGCGTAAGGTCGGCGGGAAAGAGGGGGGAGGCATTCATGTTCGATCTCGCTGGCAAGGTCGCGATCGTCACCGGTTCCAGCCGCGGCATCGGCCGCGCCGCGGTCAAGGCGCTGGCGAAGGCGGGGGCGCGGGTCGTCGTCTCCAGCCGCAAGCCGGAGGCGATCGAGCCGGTCGCCGCCGCCATCCGCGACGGCGGCGGCGAGGCGATCGCCATCCCCTGCAACGTCGGCCGCGAGGACCAGCTCCGCGCCCTCGTCGAGGAGACGCGGGCCCGCCTCGGGCCGGTCGACATCTTGGTCGGCAACGCCGCGGTCAACCCGTATTTCGGGTCGCTCGAGCGGCTGCCGCGCGAGCCCTTCGACAAGATCATGGGAACCAACGTCTGGAGCAACCTGGTGCTGGCCCGCCTCGTCATGCCGGACATGGCCGGGCGCGGGGACGGGGCGATCATCATCGTCTCCAGCATCGCCGGCCTCAAGGGCACGGGCACGCTCGGCGCCTATGCCATCTCCAAGGCCGCCGACTTCCAGCTCGCCCGCAACCTCGCCGTCGAGTGGGGGCGGCACAACATCCGCGTCAACTGCATCGCGCCCGGCCTCGTCCGCACCGACTTCGCCCG
>NZ_JAYSFE010000020.1:11363-49104 GCF_041913585.1 Allostella sp. | reverse complement strand
AGGCGCCGACGGTCGACGCCATGATGGCGGACCGGGTCATCGGCAAGCCGGACGCGCCGGTCACCATCTACGAATTTGCCTCCCTCACCTGCGTCCATTGCGCGGCCTTCCACAAGGACACGCTGCCGAAGCTGAAGGAGAACTGGCTCGACACCGGCAAGGCGAAGCTGGTCTTCCGCGACTTTCCGCTCGACGGCCTGGCGCTGCGCGCGGCGATGATGGCGCGCTGCCTGCCGCCGGAGCGCTACTTCCCGGTCGTCGACATCCTGTTCAAGAACCAGGACAACTGGTCGCGGGCGCGCGATCCCCTGGCGGCGCTGTCCGGCATCGGCCGCCTCTCCGGCCTGTCGCAGGACGCGTTCGATGCCTGCATGAAGAACGAGGAGCTGCAGAAGGCCGTGCTGGCGCGCGCCTTCGAGGGCCAGCAGCAGTACCGGATCGAGGCGACGCCGAGCTTCGTCATCCAGGGCGAGCTGTTCCGCGGTGCCGCCTCCTACGAGGAGCTGGACCGCGTCCTCAAGAAGGTCGCCTCCGGGAGCTGATCCCGAATGGCGGACGGCAGCGCGCCGGCCCGGCCGCCCGAGGCCGGGCCCGGTCCCGGCCCGGCGGAGGGCGACGGGGCGGCGCAGCGCGCGGCGGTCCACTTCGCCAAGCTGCGTCTGGCCGGGTTCAAGTCGTTCGTCGACCCGACCGAACTGTGGATCGAGCCGGGCCTGACCGGAATCGTCGGACCCAACGGCTGCGGCAAGTCCAACCTCGTCGAGGCCCTGCGCTGGGTCATGGGCGAGAACTCGGCCCGCCGGATGCGCGGCGGCGAGATGGACGACCTCATCTTCGGCGGCACCACGGCGCGCCCGGCGCGCAACGTCGCCGAGGTCACGGTGCTGCTCGACAATTCGAGCCGCACCGGGCCCGCCCTCCTGGCCGAGGTGCCGGAGATCGAGGTCGCGCGCCGGATCGAGCGCGGCGGCGGCTCCATCTACCGCCTCAACGGCCGCGAGACGCGCCAGCGCGACGTCCAGACGCTGTTCGCCGACCTCGGCACCGGCCCGCAATCGTCGAGCCTCGTCAGCCAGGGCCGCGTCGGCGCCATCATCAACGCCAAGCCGGAGGAGCGCCGCGGCCTCCTCGAGGAGGCGGCCGGCATCGCCGGCCTGCATGCCCGCAAGCACGAGGCGGAGCTGCGGCTGCGCGCCGCCGAGCAGAACCTGACCCGCCTCGACGACGTGCTGGCGACGCTGGACACCCAGCTCGAGCAGCTCCGGCGGCAGGCGCGCCAGGCGACGCGCTACCGCAAGGTCGGCGAGCAGATCCGCCGCACCGAGGCGCTGCTGCTGCACCGCCAGTGGCAGGCGGCGACGGCGGCGGAGACGGCGGCCGAGGCGGCGCTGCACGCCGCCGGCCGGACCGTCGACGAGCGCGCCGAGACCGCGACCCTGGCGGCCGCGCACGAGGAGGCGGCGGCTGCCGCGCTGCCGGACCTGCGCGAGCGGGCGAGCGCGGCGCAGCAGCAGGTGCAGAACCTCGCGGTCGAGCGCCAGGCGCTGGAGGCCGAGGCGACGCGGGTCGCCGCCGCGCGGGCGCAACTCGCCGAGCGGCTGGCGCAACTCGCCGCCGACGAGCGCCGCGAGCGCGGCTTCGCGGCCGACTCCGTCGCCGCGCTCGCGCGCCTCGATGCCGAGGCGGCCGACAACCGGGCCGGCGGCATCGGCGAGACCGAGGTGATCGAGGCCGCGCTGGTGGTGCTGCGCGAGGCCAAGGAGGCGGTCGCCCGGCAGGACCGCCTGCTGGCCGAGGCGACGCAGCGGACGGCAGCCGAGGAAGCCCGGAGGGTGGCCCTGGACCGCCAGGCGGCGGCCGCCGGGGAGCGGCTGGCGCGGCTCCGGCGCGACGGCGAGGCGGCCGAGCGGGAGCGCGCGCAGTGGGCCGCCGCGGCGATCGCCGAGGAGGCGATGGCCGCCGCGCGACAGGCCGCCGCCGACGCGGAGTCGCGGGTCGAGGCCGAACGGGCCAGGGCCGCCGAGGCGGCGACCGCCTGGAACGCGGCCGAGGCGGTCCAGGCCGGCGCGGCCCAGGCCCTGCGCGCGGCCGAGGGCAGGCGGACCGAATTCAACGCCGAGCGCACCGCCCTGGAGCGGCTCCTGACGCGCGTCACGCCCGGCGGCCCGCCGATCGTCGACGCCATGGCGGTCGCGGCCGGTTTCGAGGCGGCGCTCGGCGCCGCGCTCGGCGACGATCTGGAAATCCCGGCCGAGGGGATCGGGGCTGCCCGCTGGACGGCCTATCCGCCCTATCCGGCCCCGCCGGTCCTCCCGGACGGCGCCGAGCCGCTCGATCGCCACGTCTCCGGGCCGCCGGCGATGGCCCGCCGCCTCGGCCAGATCGGCATCGTCGCCGATCGCGAGACCGGCCAGCGCCTCGCCCCGTCGCTGTCGCCCGGCCAGCGCCTCGTCACCCGCGCCGGCGATCTCTGGCGCTGGGACGGGGTCTCGGTCGCGGCCGGCACGCCGTCCGCCGCCGCCCAGCGGCTCGGGCAGCGCAATCGCCTCGCCGAGGTGTCGCGGCTCTTCGCCGATGCCGATGCCGACGCCCAGCGCCTGCGCCGCGAAGCGGCCGACGCCGATGCGGCGCGCCGGGCGGCGCAGCAGGACGAACGGGCGGCGCGCGACGCCCAGTCGGCGGCGCTGACCGCGTTCGCCCGCAGCCGCGACCGGCTGGCGGCGCTGGAGCGCGAGGCGGCGCAGACGGCGAGCCGGCTGTCCGCCGTCGCCGCCCGGCTGGAGCGGATCGCGGCCGAGACCGCCGAGGCCCAGGCGGCGGTCGACGCGATCGCGGCCGAACGCGCGGCCCTGCCCGACACCCGGGCCGGGCGGGAGGAGGTCGACCGCCTGCGCCGGCACCTCGCCGATCTCCGCCTGCAGCAGGCGGAGCGGCAGAGCGCGCACGACCGGCTGGTCCGCGAGGCGGTCGCGCGGCGCGAGCGCCTCGCCCGGATCGAGGCCGAACGCACCGGCTGGCAGGGTCGCAGCGAGGCCGCCGCCGCCCAGATCGCGACCCTGACGGACCGTGCCGCCGCCGCCCGGGCCGAGGACGAGGCCCTGGCGGGCCGTCCGGACGAGATCGCCCGCGAGCGCGATGCCCTGGCGGCACGCGCCGATGCGGCCGCCGCGGCGCGTGCCGCCGCGGCCGCGGCGCTGTCGGCCGCCGAGGCCGGGCACGCGGAGGCGCAGCGCCGGGTCAAGGCGGCCGAGGCGGCCTGGTCGACCGCGCGCGAGGAGCGGGTGCGGGCCGAGGCGGCGCTGCAGCATGCCGTCCATGCCCGCCTGACGCTGCTGGCGCGCATCCAGGAGCGCGTCGAGGCGACGCCGGAGGATCTGCCGGGGCTGGCGGCGGTCGAGGACGGGCAGGCGACGCAAGATGCGGCGGACGTCGAGCGTCGGCTGGAGCGCCTGCTGCGCGAGCGCGAGGCGATCGGGCCGGTCAACCTGATGGCCGAGCAGGAGGCGACCGAGGTCGACGGCCGCATCCAGGGGCTGGTCGCCGAGCGGGCGGACCTGACGGGCGCCATCCAGCGCCTGCGCCAGGGCATCGCCGCCCTCAACCGCGAGGGGCGCGAGCGGCTGCTCGCCTCCTTCGACAAGGTCAACGCGCACTTCCAGGAACTCTTCGTCGGGCTGTTCGGCGGCGGCCGTGCCCATCTCGCCATGACCGAGGCCGAGGACCCGCTGGACGCGGGGCTGGAGATCATGGCGAGCCCGCCGGGCAAGAAGCTCCAGGTGATGTCGCTGCTCTCGGGCGGCGAGCAGGCGCTGACGGCGCTCGCCCTGCTGTTCGCGGTCTTCCAGACCAATCCGTCGCCGATCTGCGTGCTGGACGAGGTCGACGCCCCGCTCGACGATGCCAACGTCGACCGCTTCTGCGCCCTCGTCTCGCGCATCTCCGCCCAGACCGGGACCCGCTTCCTCGTCATCACCCATCACCGCATCACCATGGCGCGGATGGACCGGCTGTTCGGCGTGACGATGGTCGAGCGCGGGGTGTCGCAGCTGGTCTCGGTCGATCTCCAGGCGGCCGAACGCATCCGCCAGACCGGCTGAGCGGCGCCCGCCGGCCGCTGCGACCTGCTGCCGCGGCGCCGCGGAGGGGCCGCGGGCGGATCGCGATAAGCGTGTCGTTTCAAAGTCTTGCCATGCCGGTTTTGAGGCTTGACAGGGAATACCCCCGTCCCTAGTGTCCGCGCGCCTCGGCGAGGAATAGTCCTCGATCGAGCGGGGGTGGTGCGCCGTCTTCATGACCGAGCCGCGACGTACCCTGTCACCGAAGGAGTTGGCCGAGCGCCTCGCGGAGGCGCGCAGCCGGCAGGGCGGTGGCGGCGGGACCGGGGGCCGGGCGTCGGATGCGCCGCGATCATCCCTCGGCTGGGCGTTTCGCATCGGGGTCGATCTCGTGTCGGCTCTGGTCGTGGGGGTCGGCATCGGCTGGCTTCTCGACCACAGCTTCGGGACGATGCCGATGTTCCTGGTGCTGTTCTTCTTTCTCGGTGCCGTCGCCGGCGCGTTGAACGTGTGGCGGCTGGTGACGAGAATGGGCATGGTTTCCGCCCCGCCGCCCGCCGAGCAGGCGCCGGGGTCGGTGCGGGACGAGACTCGCGGCCCCGAGGGCCGCGACTGAAGGGGGACGGAAGTTGGCAGGACCGCTCGAGCAGTTCGAGGTGAAGCGCCTGGTGCCGATCACCATCGGCAGCACGGATGCCTCCTTCACGAACGCTTCGCTGTTCATGGCGATCGCCGTCGCGGCGATCACCGTGTTCCTGGTCGGCGGCATGCGCGGCCGCGCCCTGGTTCCCGGCCGCTGGCAGTCGATGGCCGAACTCTCCTACGAGTTCGTGGCGGGAATGGTACGCGAGAACGTCGGCAGCAAGGGCCGGCAGTATTTCCCGCTGGTCTTCTCGCTCTTCATGTTCATCCTGTTCGGCAATCTGCTGGGGATGATCCCCTACAGCTTCACCTTCACCAGCCACATCATCGTGACCTTCGCGCTCGCCGCGTTCGTGTTCGTGGTGGTGACCCTGGTGGCGCTGGCCCGGCACGGGCTGCACTTCTTCAGCTACTTCTTCCCGCAGGGGGCGCCGGTCGCGATGGCGCCCCTCATCATCCCGATCGAGATCCTGTCGTACTTGTCGCGCCCGGTCAGCCTGTCGATCCGTCTCTTCGCCAACATGATGGCGGGTCACACGATGCTGAAGGTGTTCGCGATGTTCACGGTGCTGATGGGCATCTTCGGCTTCGCGCCGCTCGCCGTGAACGTCGCCCTGACCGGGTTCGAGGTTCTGGTGGCGGTGCTGCAGGCCTACGTCTTCACGATCCTCACCTGCCTCTACCTCCACGACGCGATCCACCTCCATTGACGGCCGCGCGTCCGGCGGTCCGGCCCCGGCCGGAGCGATCGGCGCGCTTCCGTCGCAACGTTCACTGAGACAGAAGGACCAGTCCCATGGAAGTCGCAGCCGCCAAGGCCATCGGTGCCGGTATCGCCGTCATCGCCCTGCTCGGTGTCGGTGTCGGCATCGGCAACATCTTCTCCAACCTGATCGCCGCGATCGCCCGCAACCCGGCGGCCCGCGAGCAGGTGTTCCCGATCGGCATTCTGGGCTTCGCGCTGACCGAGGCCGTCGCCCTCTTCGCGCTGCTGATCGCCTTCCTCATTCTCTTCGCCTGATCGCAAAGGCAAGGGAATGCCGGTGATGGCTGGTCGGTTCGCAGCGCTCGGTGCGGCCCTGGCGTGCGCCTTCGCCGCGACCGCGGCCGTGGCGGCGGAAGGGCAGTCGGGCGGCGGGATGCCGCAGCTCGACGCGACGAAGTTCGCGCCGCAGATCATCTGGCTCGCCATTACCTTCGCCGTTCTCTACGTGCTGATGGCCAAGGTGGCGCTGCCGCGGGTGGCCGAGGTGCTGGAGACGCGGGCCGACCACATCAACGACGATCTCCGCCGGGCCGAAGAGGCGCGCGCGGAATCGGAGGCGGTGATGCAGGCCTACGAGAAGGCACTCGCCGAGGCGCGCGGCAAGGCGCAGGCCGAGGCCCGCGCCGCGACCGCGTCCGTGCAGGCGGTCGCCGAAGCGCGCGAGAAGGAAGCGGCGGCGGTGCTGCAGCGTGAGGCGATCGACGCGGACGCCCGCATCGCCTCCGCCAAGCAGGCGGCGATGGCGAACGTCCGCTCCGTCGCGGCGGAGGTCGCGGTGGCGGCGGTCCGGCGCGTCGGCGGCTTCGACGTCGATGCCGGCAGGGCGGCGGCCGCCGTGGATGCCGAGGCCGGAGGCCGCGCCTGATGTTCTCGACCCCCGAATTCTGGGTCCTCGTCTCCTTCGTCATCTTCGTCGCGCTGGTGTGGAAGCCGGCCGGCAAGGCGCTGGCGGCGATGCTCGACGGCCATGCGGCGAAGGTCCGCTCGCAGCTCGAGGAGGCGCGCCGGCTGCGCGAGGAGGCACAGCGAACGCTCGCCGAGTACCAGCGCCGGCAGGCGGAGGCGCTGTCGGAGGCCGAGGCCATCGTCGCGCACGCCAAGGCCGAGGCCGAGCGGATGAAGGCCCAGGCCGAGGCCGACCTGAACCAGCAGATCGCCCGTCGGCGCCAGCTCGCCCTCGACCGCATCGCCCAGGGCGAGGCGCAGGCGCTGGCCGAGGTGCGGGCGGCGACGGTCGATGCCGCGCTGGCGGCGACCCGCCGGCTGCTGGTCGAGAATCTCGACCGGAACCGGTCGGACGCGCTGATCGACCAGGCCGCGGCGGAACTTCCCAAGCGACTGCACTGACCGCCGGTCGTCCATTGACTGATCCGGGCGGGCGGGCTTCGGCCCGCCCGTTGCGTTTGTGGCGACGGCGGGGATGAGCGCCCGGGGCGGCCGGCTGTTGGCGGCCGTGGTCGCCGCCCAGGTCGGGACACAGATCGGCGCCTTCGCGCTGCCGGCCCTCCTGCCCGCCTACATGGCGCGCTGGAGCCTCGGTTCCGCCGACGCCGGCTGGCTCGTCGGCATCTTCTATGCCGGCTATGTCGTCAGCGTGCCGGTGCTGCTGGCGCTGACCGACCGCGTCGCGGCGCGCCGGGTCTACCTGCTGGGTGCCGGCCTGACGGCGGCGGCCCATCTCGGCTTCGCGCTTCTCGCCGACGGTTTCTGGAGTGGCCTGGCGTGCCGCGCCCTCGCCGGCGTCGGCTGGGCCGGCGCCTACATGCCGGGACTCAAGATCCTGGCCGACCGCTTCGAGGGCGACCGCCAGGCACGGGCGGTGTCCTGGCACGCCGCCGGGGTCGGTGCGGCCAGCGCCCTGTCGTTCGGTGTCGCCGGCGGCATCGCGGCCTTTGCCGGCCCGGATGCGGCCTTCCTGTTCGCCGGGTTCGCCGCCCTGTTCGCGCTCCTGGTGGCTGCTTGCGGGTTTCCGGGCAGCCAGCCATCCGGACCGGCGGCACCGCGCCGCCTCTTCGATTTCCGGCCGGTGTTCCGCAACCGCCGGGCCATGGGCTGGATCGCCGGCTACGCGGTCCACACCTGGGAGATGGCGGCGGTGCGCGCCTGGGGCGTCACCTTCCTCGCCGCCACCTTCGCCGACGGTGCCGGCCCCGGCCCGACCTTCGTCTTCACGGTGGCAGGGATCGTGGGCATCCTCTGCTCGCTCGCCGGCAACGAGGCGGCGATCCGGCTCGGCCGGCGCGGCCTCGTCACGGTGGCGATGACGGGCGGGGCGGTGGTGGCACTGGTCATCGGCTGGGTGGCGCCCGATCGGCCGTGGCTGGCGGCGGGGCTGGTCATCCTCTGGCTCGGCCTTGCCTATCTCGACAGTTCGGCGCTGACCGCCGGCACCGTCCAGGCTGCCGACCGGGAGCTGCGCGGGGCCACCATGGGCCTGCACAGCATGGCCGGCTATGCCGGCGGCCTCGTCGGCCCGATCGGCGTCGGCCTGGCCCTCGATCTCGCGTCCGCTCACCCGGACATCGCCTGGTGGGTGGGGTTCGCGCACCTGGCGCCGGTCGGGTTGCTGGGCCTCCTCCTGGTGCGCCGGCTGGGTGGTCCGGAGCCGGGCCGGCGATCTCAGTAGGCGATCTGCTGGACGATGTCCGCCCGGATTTCGCGGCGGGCCTCGATCGTCAGCAGCCGGCCGGACCGGCGCCGGTCATGGGCGGCGGAGACGTGGCCCAGCCGCTCGGCGACGAAGAACCAGCGGAAGGCCATTGCGGGATCGGCGGCGACCGCGTCGCCTTCCAGGTAGAGGCGGCCCAGCAGATGGGCGGCCGCGGCGCTGCCCTGCTCGGCGGCGGCCATGGCCCAGACGAAGGCCTCGGTCGCGTCCTGCTCGACCCCGCGGCCCTCGTGGAACATGGAAGCGATCGCCGTCTGCGCCCCGACATGGCCCTGCCGGGCCGCGGCGAGGTACCAGCGGGCCGCGGCGGCGCCGTCCGCCGTGACACCCAGCCCCTCCTCGAGGGCATAGGCCAGCCGCTGCTGCGCGTCGCGGTCGCCCTGGCCGGCCTGCGCCGCCCAGATCCGCACCGCCTCGGCCCGGTCGCCGCCGCGCAGCGCCCGGTCGGCCGCGCTGCGGTCGCCGACGACGGGGGCGGCGGTGGCGACCAGGACGAAGATGGCGAGGATCCAGCGGGTCATGGCGGGCGTCCCATCGGGGCAAGAACGTTACGCCCCTAGGTCGCACCACCCCGCGGGTCGGTTCATGACGCGATCGCGGAAATTCCGGGGCAGCGACTATCCCAGAAGGCGATCGGCCACCGCGCCCGCGAAGACCGCCCACCCGACCCAGCGGTTGGCGTGGAAATGCCGCCTGCAGTCGGCCGGATCGTCGATGTCGACCGTCGCCGCCTGGCGGGCCAGGATCGCCAGGGCGACGGCGAGGCCGGCCCAGTAGCCCCAGCCCGCGCCGGCGGCGCTGCCGGCCGCCGCGAAGAGGGCGAGCGCCGCCGCGTAGAAGACGAAGAGCCATGGCCGCGTGCGCTCGCCCAGCGCCAGCGCCGACGACTTCACCCCGATCAGGACGTCGTCTTCCTTGTCCTGGTGGGCATAGATCGTGTCGTAGCCGAGCGTCCACGCGATGCCGCCCGCGTAGAGCAGCAGGGCCGCCGGCGGCACCCCGTCGGAAACGGCGGCCCATCCGAGCACGGCGCCCCAGTTGAAGGTGAGCCCGAGGAAGAGCTGCGGCCACCAGGTGACCCGCTTCATGAACGGATAGGCGACGATGAGCGCCAGCACGCCGACGCCGAGCATGATCGCGGTCGGCGTCAGCCGGAGCAGGATCAAGAGCCCGATCAGGCACTGCAGGCCGAGAAAGGCGACGGCCTGCCGCACCGACACTTCGCCGGCGGGAATCGGCCGCGTGCGGGTGCGCGCCACCCGCGCGTCGAAGTCCCGGTCGACGATGTCGTTGATCGTGCAGCCGGCGCCGCGCATCACGAGGGCTCCGATGGCGAAGAGCGCCAGCAGCCGCCAGTCCGGCACGGTCCCGGGTGCGGCGGCGAGCGCGATCGCCCACCAGCCCGGAAAGAGCAGCAGCCAGGTGCCGATCGGCCGGTCGAGCCGCGCCAGCCGGGCATAGGGGCGGACGGCGGCCGGCAGCAGCCGGTCGACCCAGCCGTCGCGAGCGATGTCGGCGGCGTCGGCGCGGCTGCCGGTCGTGGCGGCGGGTCGGGCGTCGGTCATGGCGCGAATGTGATCGGCGGCACGGCGGGGCACAAGCGCCGAGGCTTGTCCGAACGGTCGCGGGGCGGCAGTATCCGCCGCCCCTGCCATCCCCCGGGCCCCCCGCGTCGACCATGACCGCTCCGCCTCGCGCACAGACCCGGCTTCATGTCGCGGCGGACCTCGCGGCCGGCGTCGCCGTCGGGCTCGACGAGGCCCAGGCCCATCTCCTGCGTTCCGTCCTGCGCCTCGCGCCCGGCGATCACGTGGCGCTCTTCAACGGCCGCGACGGCGAGTGGCTGGCCCGATTGGATGCGATCGGGAAGGGCCGTGCGTCGGCGGTTCCGGTATTGCGGACACGGCCGCAGGCCAGCGAGCCCGACCTCTGGCTCGTCTTCGCCCCGATCAAGCGGGCCCGCCTCGACTTCCTGGCCGAGAAGGCAACCGAACTCGGCGCATCGGCGCTGTGGCCGGTATTCACCCGGCATACCGCGGTCGAGCGGGTCAACGTCGAGCGCCTGGCCGCCAACGCGCGCGAAGCCGCCGAACAGACGGGACGCCTGTCGGTGCCGGAGGTCTTTGCGGTCGCCGGCCTCGACCAGGCGCTCGCCGGCTGGCAGCCGGGGCGCCGGATCCTGCTCGGCGACGAGTCGGGTGCGGCCGAGCCGGTCGCCGACGTGCTGGCGGCGACCGAACATGCCGGCCCGTGGGCGGTGCTCACCGGCCCGGAAGGCGGCTTCGCCCGGGCCGAGCTTGACCGGTTGCGCGAACTGCCGTTTGTTAGCCCCGCCAGCCTCGGCCCCCGGGTGCTTCGCGCCGACACCGCCGCGCTTGCCGCGCTCTCCGTCCTGCAGGCGCTGCGCGGCGACTGGCGGGAGGGGCGACCGAGACATCCCCCGCCCGCCTAGCCCGGCAGGCTCAGCGGCCGGTGCGATCCGGCACCTCTTCGACATCCACCAACGACCCCCTGGGAAGACCGATGGCTGCACCTCCCGCCGCGAGCGGCGCACCGATCACGGAAAAGCGCCAACTGGTCGAGTACATCGCCGCCGGCAGCAAGCCGCCCTCGGCATGGCGGATCGGGACCGAGCACGAGAAGTTCGCCTTCTCGCGGGGGGATCTGCGGCCGCTGCCCTACGAGGGCCCGAGCGGCATCGGCGCCCTCCTCGGCGGCCTGACCGAGTTCGGCTGGCAGCGGGTCGAGGAGAACGGCAACGTCATCGCGCTCGCGCGCGACGGCGCCTCGGTCAGCCTGGAACCGGGCGGCCAGTTCGAGCTGTCGGGCGCGCCGCTGGAGACGATCCACCAGACCTGCGACGAGGTGCACCGCCACCTTGCCGAGTGCCGCACGGTCGGCGATCGTCTCGGCATCGGGATGCTGGGCCTCGGCTTCAACCCGAAATGGGCGCGGGCCGACATCCCGTGGATGCCCAAGGGCCGCTACAAGATCATGCGCGAGTACATGCCGAAGAAGGGCAGCCTCGGCCTCGACATGATGCTGCGCACGTCGACGGTGCAGGTGAACCTGGACTTCGAATCCGAAGCGGACATGGTGAAGAAGTTCCGCGTCTCGCTGGCCCTGCAGCCGGTGGCGACCGCGCTCTTCGCCAACTCGCCCTTCTCCGAGGGGCGCCCCAACGGGTTCCGCAGCTACCGCAGCCACATCTGGACCGACACCGACCCCGATCGCTGCGGCACGCTGCCCTTCGTCTTCGAGGACGGCTTCGGCTTCGAGCGCTATGTCGACTGGATGCTCGACGTGCCGATGTACTTCGTCTACCGCGACGGCCGCTACATCGACGCCAGCGGCCAGTCCTTCCGCGACTTCATCGCCGGCCGGCTGCCGGCCCGACCCGGCGAGATCCCGCTGATGAGCGACTGGGTCGACCACATGACGACCGCATTCCCGGAAGTGCGGCTGAAGAAGTTCCTGGAGATGCGGGGGGCCGATTCCGGGCCCTGGGCGCGACTCTGCGCCTTGCCGGCGCTGTGGGTCGGCTTGCTCTACGACGGCACCGCGCTGGACGCCGCCTGGGATCTCTGCCGGGACTGGTCGCCGGCGGAGCATGCGGCGCTCCGGGCGGACGTGCCGCGGCACGCACTGGCGACGCCCTTCCGCGGCGAGACGGTGCGCGAACTGGCCGGCCGGGTGCTGGCGATCGCCACCGACGGCCTGCGCCGGCGCGCGCGCCTCAGCCGCGGCGGCGAGGACGAGACCACCCACCTGGACGCGCTCCACCGGATCGTGGAGCGCGGCCGGACGCCGGCGGACGACATGCTGGAAGCCTTCGCGACGCGCTGGGGCGGGTCGGTCGACCCCGCCTACGTCGAGGAGGCGTACTGAGGACGCGGGGCGGGGGGCGCCGCTCCGGCGTCGACCCCCGCCCACGCGGCCTAGCAGGTCACCGCGCCCGGCGGGCAGACGCGGGTCACGGTCGCGCTCGGCGGCACGACGACGGTGGTGCCCGGCTGGACCGTGGCGGCCGGCGCCTGGGCGGCGGGAGCGGGGTTCACGACCACGGTCCTGTCCTCGCCACCCCCGCAGGCGGCGAGCGCCAGAGGGGCGAGCAGGGCGATCGTTCGCAGGCTACGCATTGCGGCTCTCCTTTTCGGATCGACGCAAGCATCAACCGCCGGGCGCTGCCGGAGTTCCCGTCCCGCTTCGGCACGCTGCCGCCAGCGCGGCGAGATCGGGGAAGACGATGCGCGTGTGCGGTATCCGCGCGCCCGCGAAATCGTCGAAATCGTGCTCGGCGACCACGCCGCCGAGGCGGGCATAGAAGCGGCCCGCCGGCGCGTTGCCGTCGAAGAGCCAGAGGAAGAGGTTGCGGGCGCCGCGCGCGAGGAACGCCTCGGCGGCGGCGCCGAGCAGCCGTCGGCCGAGCCCGCCGCCGCGGCGGGCCGGATCGACGTGCAGATTGTCGATGTAGGAATCATAGCCGTCGTCGGCCGGCATGCGGCCCGCGACGAACCCCAGGACGCCGTCCGCGCCGGTCAGCAGCAGCACCAGGAGGGAGGGATCGGGGCGGTCGAGCATTCGCGACCAGTGGTCCAGGCGCTCGGCGTCGGCCGCGTCGTCGAGATAGGCGTCGGGAAGAATCCCGCGATAGACCGCCCGCCAGCTTCGGACATGGATGGCGGCGATCATCGCCGCGTCCGCCGGCGTCGCCGGCCGCAGCGCCAGGGCGTCGGCCCCGGCCGGCCCGGCCGGCTCGGGATGGGGGGCCGGGCCCGGATGCCCCGGACCCGGCCGTTCCATCCGGCTCAGGCCACGCGCTTCTTGGCGGCGGTCTTCTTCTTGGCGACCTTCTTCTTGGCCTTCTTCTTCGCGGTCGCCGCCGGCTCGAAGGCGCTCGACTGCTCGAGGCCGGCAGGCTTCGCCGACGGCAGCACCGGGGCCGCGGCGGCGGGGAGGGCGGACACGAGGAACACGCCGGCGACGGCCAGGGTCGCGGCGCGCAGGGACTTCGACAGCAGCATGGGGATCACCTTCCAATGGCCGGCGCGGACGCCAAATCTCGTATTCTCGGCGCCTGACTCGACCAAGATCGAGTATTACGCGGCGGTGCCACCGACCGTCAATCCGTCGATCCGGAGGGTCGGCTGGCCGACCCCGACCGGCACCGACTGGCCGTCCTTGCCGCAGGTTCCGACGCCGTCGTCGAGGCGCATGTCGTTGCCGATCATGGCGATCCGGGTCATCGCGTCGGGCCCGTTGCCGATCAGCGTCGCGCCCTTGACCGGCGCCCCGAGGCGGCCGTTCTCGATGCGGTAGGCCTCGGTGCAGGAGAAGACGAACTTGCCCGAGGTGATGTCGACCTGCCCGCCGCCGAAATTGACGGCATAGAGGCCGTTGGGAACGCTGGCCAGGATCTCGGCCGGGTCGTGCGCGCCCGACAGCATGATCGTGTTGGTCATGCGCGGCATGACGGCATGGGCATGGCTCTCGCGGCGGCCGTTGCCGGTCGGTCGGGCGCCCATCAGGCGGGCGTTCATGCGGTCCTGCATGAAGCCGACCAGGATGCCGTCCTCGATCAGCACGGTGCGGCCGCTGGGCGTGCCCTCGTCGTCGACCGTGATCGAGCCGCGGCGGTCGGGCATGGTGCCGTCGTCGACGACGGTCACGCCCTTCGACGCCACCCGCTGGCCGACGAGGCCGGAGAAGACGGACGTCTTCTTGCGGTTGAAGTCCCCCTCCAGCCCATGTCCGACGGCCTCGTGCAGCAGCACGCCCGGCCATCCGGGGCCGAGCACGACCGTCATCTCGCCGGCCGGGGCGGCCACGGCGTCGAGGTTGACGAGCGCCTGGCGCAGGGCCTCGTCGACCTGGCCCTGCCACGCCGCGGGGTCGATGAAGCGCGCGTAGGGAAGACGGCCGCCGACGCCCTGGCTGCCGGCCTCCATGCGGTCGCCGTCGCCGACCACCAGCGAGACGTTGAGCCGCACCAGCGGCCGCACGTCGGCGAACCGGGCGCCGTCCGGCCGGACGATCGCCACCGCCTGCCAGGACCCGGTCAGGGACGCCGACACCTGGCGCACGCGCGGGTCGCGGGCGCGGGCATAGGCGTCGATCTCGGCCAGCAGCTTCACCTTGTCGGCGAACGGCACCTGCGACAGCGGATTGAAGTCGCCGTAGAGGCTGCGGTTGGTGCCGGGCGGCGGCGCCGCGAGCACGCCCGCATGTCCGCCGCGGACGGCGCGGACCGTGTCGCCCGCGCGCCGGATCGCCGCCTCGGAAAGTTCGGCCGCATGCGCATATCCGGTCGCCTCCCCCGACACCGCCCGCAGGCCGAATCCCTGGCTGGTGTCGAAGCTGGCGCTCTTCAGCCGGCCGTCGTCGAAGGTCAGGCCCTCGGACTGGCGATGCTCGAGGAAGAGTTCGCCGTCGTCCATGCCCTGCAGCGCTTCGGCGACGGCGCGGTCGACCCGGACGGGGTCCATTCCGGTCCGTCCGAAGAAGAGATCGTCGACGAGGGCCTGGTCCGTCATGGCAACTCCGATGGGCTGGGCCGGGTCGGCACGCCCGCAGATATCGGGGCCCGCGGCGCCGCGGTCAACCGCGCACCCGCCGCGGTCGCTGCCGAGGCCGCCGCACGAACCTTGCGACGATGCGACATTCGGCCGCATCACATTGATTTCATGGAAGAAACATGGAATTCGGCAGGGCAGGCCCGGGCGCTTGGGGCGCCAGGGTTGAGACGGGTCTGGGTTGGGTGTACGGTCCGCCGCGAACGACGGGCGGACGGCCTTCCAGCCGGAGGCCCGCCCCGCGCCGATGGGACCGCGCGGGCATGCGGAACGAGGCGCACGAGATGAAGGTTTGGGGCAAGCTGGCCGCGCTCGCGGCGACGTTCTGCATGGCAGCCGCCGGCGCGGCTCTCGCCGGGGAGCCGGTGCCGTGGGGGCTCGGGTTCCAGCCCGCGGCGACGCCGGTCAAGGAGGCGATGTCGAGCTTCCACGGGATGCTGCTCGCGATCATCACGCTGATCACGATCTTCGTCCTGGCCCTGCTCGCCTGGGTCGTGCTGCGCTTCCGCGCGGACCGCAACCCGAACCCGTCGAAGACGACGCACAACACCATGATCGAGGTCGTGTGGACGATCGTCCCGGTCCTCATCCTGGTCATCATCGCCATCCCGTCGTTCCGCCTCCTCTATTTCCTCGACCGCAATGCGGACGCGGAGATGACGATCAAGGTGGTCGGGCACCAGTGGTACTGGGCCTACGAGTATCCCGACCACGACGGCATCAAGTTCGACAGCTACATGGTCCAGGAGGCCGACCTGAAGCCGGGCCAGAAGCGCCTGCTCGAGGTCGACAACCGCCTCGTGCTTCCCGTCGGCACCACGGTGCGCGTCCTGGTGACCGGCAACGACGTCATGCACAGCTGGTTCGCGCCGTCGCTCGGTGTGCAGATCTACGCCTTCCCCGGGCGCACCAACGAGACGTGGCTGCGGATCGAGCGCGAGGGCGTCTACTACGGCCAGTGCAACCAGATCTGCGGCGTCAATCACGGCTTCATGCCGATCGCCGTCGAGGGCGTGTCGAAGGAGGCGTTCCAGACGTGGCTGGGCGAGGCGAAGAAGAAGTTCGCCCAGGGCGGCGGGGCCCCCGTCCCCGCGCCCGTCCAGATCGCGCGCGCCGCCGAATAGCCCGCCCCAGCCCTGCCTTCCCCGCGAGGAACCGCGCCATGGCGACCCATCCTGCTTCCGCCCACACCGACGATCACGCGCACGACCATCCGACGGGCTGGCGCCGGTACGTCTATTCGACCAACCACAAGGACATCGGCACCCTCTACCTGATCTTCGCGGTGGTCGCGGGCCTGATCGGCATGCTGATGTCGGTGGTGATCCGCATGGAACTGCAGGCGCCCGGCGCCCAGGTTCTCGGCGGCAACCATCAGCTCTACAACGTCCTGATCACGGCCCACGGCCTGATCATGGTGTTCTTCTTCGTCATGCCGGCCCTGATCGGCGGCTTCGGCAACTGGTTCGTCCCGCTGATGTGCGGCGCCCCCGACATGGCGTTCCCGCGCATGAACAACATCAGCTTCTGGCTGCTGATCCCGTCGTTCCTGCTGCTGCTCGCCTCCTCCCACGTCCAGGGCGGCGCCGGGGTCGGCTGGACCGTATACCCGCCGCTGTCGAGCGTGCCCTACCATTCCGGGCCGGCCATCGACATGGCGATCCTGTCGCTGCACATCGCGGGCGCGTCGTCGATCCTGGGCGCCATCAACTTCATCACCACCATCTTCAACATGCGCGCCCCGGGCATGACCCTGCACCGGATGCCGCTGTTCGTGTGGTCGGTGCTGATCACGGCGTTCCTGCTGCTGCTGTCGCTGCCGGTGCTGGCCGGCGCCATCACCATGCTGCTGACCGACCGCAACTTCGGCACCCACTTCTTCGACCCGGCCGGCGGCGGCGACCCCGTGCTGTTCCTGCACCTCTTCTGGTTCTTCGGCCATCCCGAGGTCTACATCCTGATCCTGCCGGCCTTCGGCATCATCAGCCACATCGTGGCGACCTTCTCGCGCAAGCCGGTCTTCGGCTATCTCGGGATGGCCTACGCGATGGTCTCGATCGGCTTCGTCGGCTTCGTCGTCTGGGCCCACCACATGTACACGGTCGGTCTCGACGTCGACACGCGCGCCTACTTCACGGCGGCGACCATGGTCATCGCGGTGCCGACGGGGGTGAAGATCTTCTCGTGGATCGCCACCATGTGGGGCGGCTCGATCGATTTCCGCACGCCCATGCTGTGGGCGGTGGGCTTCATCTTCCTCTTCACCGTCGGCGGGGTCACCGGCGTCGTGCTCGCCAATGCCGGCATGGACGTGGCGCTGCACAACACCTACTACGTCATCGCGCACTTCCACTACGTGCTGTCGCTGGGCGCGGTCTTCGCGATCTTCGCCGGCTTCTACTACTGGATCGGCAAGATGAGCGGCCGGCAGTATCCGGAGACGCTGGGGAAGATCCACTTCTGGATGACGTTCATCGGCGTCAACCTGACCTTCTTCCCGATGCACTTCCTCGGGCTGCAGGGCATGCCGCGGCGCATTCCCGACTATCCGGACGCCTTCGCCGGATGGAACCTGGTGGCGTCGATCGGCTCCTACATCTCCGGCCTCAGCGCGGTGCTCTTCCTCTACATCGTCTGGAAGACCCTGACCTCGGGCGAGCGCATCGGCGCCAACCCGTGGGGCCCCGGCGCCACCTCGCTGGAATGGACGGTCCCCTCGCCGCCGCCCTTCCACACCTTCGAGGAGCCGCCGCACATCACCGCCTCGGCGGGCGGCCATTGAGGCCGGATGCAGCCTGACGGGTGCCGATCGTGACGGACGTCTCCAGCGAGGCCGCGGTCGCAACCCCCGCCACCCAGGTGGCGGGGGTCGGCGATTTCGTCGAGCTCATGAAGCCCCGGGTGATGTCGCTCGTGGTCTTCACCGGGCTGGTCGGGCTGCTGGTCGCTCCCGGCAACCTGCACCCCTTCCTGGCCGCGGTGGCGCTGCTCTGCATCGCCGTGGGTGCCGGCGCGTCCGGCGCCATCAACATGTGGTATGACCGCGACATCGACGCCGTCATGCGCCGGACCAAGTCGCGTCCGATCGTGACCGGGCGGGTGCCGGCCGAAGAGGCGCTCGCCTTCGGGGTCGCGCTCGCGATCGGCTCGGTGCTGGTGATGGGGCTCGCCCTCAACTACGCCGCTGCGGCCCTGCTCGCGCTGACCATCGCCTTCTACGTCTTCGTCTACACCGCCTGGCTGAAGCGGCGGACGCCGCAGAACATCGTCATCGGCGGCGCCGCCGGCGCCTTCCCGCCGATGATCGGCTGGGCCGCGGTCACCGGCGACGTGTCGCTGTTCCCGGTGCTGCTCTTCGCCATCATCTTCTTCTGGACGCCGCCGCACTTCTGGGCGCTGGCGCTCTACCGCTCCGGCGACTACGAGCGCGCCGGCGTGCCGATGATGCCGAACGTCGCCGGCGCCCGGGAGACGCAGCGCCAGATCCTACTCTACACGCTGGTGCTGGTGCCGGTGACGCTGGCGCCCTGGCTGCTGGGCTTCCTCGGCGGCATCTACGCGACGGTGGCCATCGTCCTCGGCGCCCTCTTCGTCGCCGGCGCGCTGCGCGTCATGCGCCAGCAGAACGACCGCGCGGCGATGCGGCTGTTCGGCTTCTCGATCCTCTACCTCTTCCTCGTCTTCGCCGCGGTCCTGGTCGACCGGGGCGTCGCCGCGCTGTGATGGCGGGTACGACGATGACGCCCGAGGACCGGCGCCGCCGCCGCGCCAAGAACTTCGCGATGCTGGCCGTCCTGGTCGGGCTGGTGCTGCTGTTCTACGCGATCACGATCGTCCGGATGGGCAAGCTCTGAGATGACGCGAGGCGAAGCATGACGCGCCATGGCCGCACCGCGCTGCTGCTGTCCGGGATCGTGGCGACGATGATCGGCGCCTCGTTCGCGGCGGTGCCGCTCTACGAGATGTTCTGCCGCGCCACCGGCTTCGCCGGGACGCCGATGCGGGCCGAGGCGCCGAGCCAGGTGACGGGGACCACGACCGTCACGGTGCGCTTCTCGGGCACGGTGCAGAGCCAGCTTCCCTGGCGCTTCGCCCCGGAGACGCCGACCATGACGCTGCAGGTCGGCGAGAACGGGCTGATGGCGTTCCGGGCGACGAACCTCTCCTCGCAGCCGATGGTCGGCACCGCCACCTTCAACGTGACGCCGGAGAAGGCCGCGCCCTACTTCGCCAAGACCGAGTGCTTCTGCTTCACCGAGCAGCGGCTGGAGCCGGGCCAGTCGGTCGACATGCCGGTCGCGTTCTTCGTCGACCCGGCGATCGCCGACAATCCGGCGACCCGGGACGTCCGCGCCATCACTCTCTCCTATACCTTCTTCCGGGCGGCCGACGACCCGGGCAGGCGGGCCGCCGCGCTGGCGCTGCCGCCCGGCGCGACGGCCGCCAACTGAGCGCCAGACAACGACATCCGCGAGCGGGAAGAGCCATGGCCAACAACGCCCACGCCAAGACCCACCCCTACCATCTGGTCGACCCCAGCCCGTGGCCCTTCCTCGGGTCGATGGCGGCATTGTGGCTGGCCTTCATGGCGCTGCTCTTCATGCATCCCGACATGCTGGGCGAGGGCAGCGCCGCGACGGTCCGCGGTCTCGGCGTCTGGAAGATCATTGTCGGCCTGGCGCCGGTGCTGCTGGTGATGGCCCTGTGGTGGCGCGACGTGGTCCGCGAAGGCGAGTACCAGGGTCACCACACCCCGGTCGTGCAGATCGGGCTCCGCTACGGCATGGCGCTCTTCATCGCCTCCGAGGTGATGTTCTTCGTCGCCTTCTTCTGGGCCTTCTTCGACGCCAGCCTCTATCCGCGCGAGGCGATCGGCGGGGTCTGGCCGCCCAAGGACATCCAGACCTTCGACGCCTTCGAGCTGCCGTTCCTGAACACGCTGATCCTGCTGCTCTCCGGCTGCACGGTGACCTGGGCCCATCACGAGCTGATCGAGGGCAACCGGGCGAAGGTGCTGCAGGCGCTCGGGATCACCGTCCTGCTCGGCCTATCCTTCACCGCGCTGCAGGCCTACGAGTACAGCCACGCCGCCTTCGGCTTCCGGCAGAACATCTACTCGTCGACCTTCTACATGGCGACCGGGTTCCACGGCTTCCATGTCATGGTCGGCACCATCTTCCTCGCCGTCTGCTGGTTCCGCGTCTGGCTCGGGCACTTCAAGCCGAACCACCATTTCGGCTTCGAGGCGGCGGCCTGGTACTGGCACTTCGTCGACGTCGTCTGGCTGTTCCTCTTCGTCTGCATCTACTGGTGGGGCGCCTGACCACGTCGCCCTCACCGATCGCCACCGGCCTCGCCGCACGCTGCCCGCGTTGCGGGCGAGGCCCACTCTTCAAGGGCTTCCTCACCGTCCGAGAGCGTTGCCCGGCCTGCGGGCTCGACCTCTCGCGGCACGATTCCGGCGACGGGCCCGCGGTCTTCGTGATCCTGATCCTGGGTGCGCTGGTGGTCGGGCTGGCGCTCTGGGTCGAGCTGCGCTGGCAGCCGGCGCTGTGGGTGCATGCGCTGCTGTGGACGCCCCTGACGATCGGCGGCGGGCTCGCCATGCTGCGGCCGTTGAAAGGGGTCTCCGTCGCCCTCAACTACCGTCATCGCATGAGCGATCCGGAAGCCCATTCGCCAGATGTCCCGCCACGCGACTCCCGTCCGCCCGATGCCTGACCGCTGGCCGTTCCGCTTCCGGCCACAGCGCGGGCCGACGCTGATCGTCATCCCCTGCCTCGTCATCCTGCTCGGCCTGTCGGCCTGGCAGCTGCATCGGCACGAATGGAAGGCCGGCCTGATCGCCGAGCGCGAGGCGGGCATGCAGGCGCCGCCGATCGCCCTGCCGGCCACCATCCCGGACGCGCAGGCGCTGTCGTTCCGCCATGTCCGGGTCACGGGCACGTTCCGGCACGACCGCGAGCTCTATGTCGCGGCGGTGTCGCGGCGCGGCAACGACGGCTACCAGATCGTGACCCCGCTCGAGCGGCGCGACGGGCCGCCGGTGCTGGTCAATCGCGGCTGGGTTCCGAAGGACCGCAAGGAGCCGGCCACCCGGGCCGCCGGACAGGTTCCGGGCGAGGTCTCGGTCGACGGCATCGCCCGGGTGAACCAGGTGCGTACCGGCTGGCTGTCCGGCATGATCCCGGCGAACCAGCCCGACCGGAACCTCTGGTTCACCATGGACCTGCCGGCGATGGGCGCCGCGCTGGGTCTCCGGGAGATCGCTCCGGTCTATGTCGAGGCCGGTCCGGCGCCCAATCCCGGAATCTACCCGCTCGGCGGGCAGACCCGGGTCAGCCTGCCGAACGACCACCTCCAGTACGCGGCGACCTGGTTCCTGCTGGCGATCGCGCTGGCCGTCATCTACGTCGTGTTCCACCGCCCGAAGTCGCCCGGCGCCTGAGCGGCGCCGCGGCCGGCGATCCACCCCGCCGTTGACAGGCGGGCCGGATCGCGCGCAAGCGGGGGGCATGACCGCGCTCGACCGCCTCACCACCCGCTTCCGCCGGATCGCCATCCTCGACGAGGCGGTCGGCATGCTGCATTGGGATGCCGCCGCCGTGATGCCCGCCGGCGGGGCGGCCGCACGTTCCGAGCAGCTCGCGACCCTGCGCGAGCTCTCCCACGCGACGCTGACCGCGCCGGAGACGGCCGACGAACTGGCGGCCGCCGCGGCCGCGGCGGCCGATCCCGACCAACGCGCGCGGATCGCGCTGATGCACCGGCGCTGGCAGCGCGCCACGGCGCTGCCGCCCGACCTCGTCACCGCCGCCTCGCGCGCCCGCTCGCACTGCGAGGCGGCCTGGCGGTCGGCGCGTGCGGCCGACGATTTCGCGGCCGTCCGTCCGGCCTTCGAAAGCCTGCTGTCCCTGGTCCGCGAGGAGGCCGCGGCCCTCGCCCAGGCGCTCGGCCGGTCCCCCTACGATGCGCTCCTCGACGGCTACGAGCCGGGACTGACGGCGGCCGACTGCAACCACCTCTTCGACCGTCTGCTCGCCTTCCTGCCGGATCTCCTCGGGCGCGCGCTCGAGGTCCAGGCGTCGCGGCCGGCGCCGCAGCCGCTGCCCGGACCGTTCCCGGTGGCGCGGCAGGCGGAACTGGCGCGCCGGTTCATGGCGGCGCTCGGCTTCGACTTCGCGCATGGCCGGCTCGACACCTCGGCGCACCCGTTCTGCGGCGGCACTCCGGACGACGTGCGCATCACCACCCGCTACGACGAGGACGACTGCCTGAAGGCGCTGATGGGCGTGCTGCACGAGACCGGCCACGCCCTCTACGAGCGCGGCCTGCCGCCGCTCCTGCGCCACCAGCCCGCCGGCGAGGCGCGCGGCATGGCGGTTCACGAGAGCCAGTCGCTGATCGTCGAGATGCAGGCCTGCCGCACGCCGGAGTTCGCCGCCTGGATGGCGCCCCGCCTCCGCACCGCGTTCGGCGGCGAGGGCGCGGCCTGGGCCACCGGCAACATCCACCGGCTCGTCACCCGCGTCTCGCGCGGGCTGATCCGCGTCGATGCCGACGAGATCGCCTACCCGCTGCACGTCATCCTGCGCTTCCGGCTGGAGCAGGCGCTGCTCGCGGGCGACCTGGCGCCGGCCGACCTGCCGGCCGCCTGGGGCGACGGCATGGCCGATCTGGTCGGGGTGCGGCCGGGGGACGACCGCGACGGCTGCCTGCAGGACATTCACTGGTACGACGGCGCCTTCGGCTACTTTCCGACCTACACCTTCGGCGCCGTCATGGCGGCGCAGCTCTTCGCCGCCGCCGAGGCCGCCCGGCCCGACCTCCGGGAGCGGCTGCGAGAAGGCGATTTCCGGCCGCTCACCGGGTGGCTGGCCGTCCATGTCCATGCCCACGGGGCGCTGCGGTCGTGGGACGAGATCCTCCGGAACGCCACCGGCGGCCCGCTCGACGTCGCGCGCTTCCGCGGCCACCTCGAACGCCGCTACCTCGGCGAGGCCGCCTCCGCGTCGTCCTGACCGGGGCCTCAGGCGAGCACGATGTCGAAGCGGCCGGCGAGCGCGCCCGCCTCGATCGCGTCGGCGGGGGCGAGCGCAACCACGACCGCGGCGCGTTCGGCCGGCGCGAGCGCGCGCAGGATCGTGTCGCGATCGTTGCCGGGCTCCCCCGCCACGTACATCTGCGTCACCAGCCGCGGCCGCCCCGGCGCCAGCACGGCGAAGTGGATGTGCGGCGTCCGTCCCGGGTAGGGCACGGGACGGATGGTGCGGAAGCGGTAGCCGCCGTCGCCGGCGGTGACCGTGGCGCCGAAGCCCTGGAACCCCGGATCGCGACGCCCGGCCCGTTCGGACCGGGGGTGGAGGTAGACGCCGTTGGCGTCGCACTGCCAGATCTCGACGCGGGCCCCGGCAACCGGGCGGCCGTCGGGCGTCGTCACCCGGCCGGAGACGTGGGTCACCTGTCCGAGCGCGCGGGCGGCGGAGCCGGTCACCTGCACGAGGTCGAAATCCGCGTCGGCCGGCAGCGTCGGCGGATAGAAGGGGCCCTCCGTCTGGCGCGGCGTCGCCACGGTCGCGGCGACCGGCGCGCCGCCTGCCCATCCGGCGACGACGAGTCCGGCGCCGGCGGTCAGCAGGCGACGCCGGGCGATGAAGTGCGGCATGGCGGCGGGTCCTTGGCGAAGTTGCATGCCCCCGTTGCACGGCCCGGCGCCGGAGTTCCTGCGCCGGTCCGGCGCTGCCCGGGGGCTGGCTTGCGACGGCGGGGTCCGGTCGCTAGGGTGGGTCATCGCGACCAGCGGAGCTTTTTCGACTTGCGCTACGTCAGCACCCGCGGCGCCGCGCCGGCGCTCGCCTTCGACGATGTCCTGCTCGCGGGCCTTGCCCGGGACGGCGGGCTCTACGTGCCGGAGGAATGGCCGGCCCTCACCGCCGACGACCTCCGGTCCTTCGCCCGCTGCGACTACGCCGAGACGACGACGCGCATCCTGTCGCCGTTCGTCGACGGGGCGATCGCCGAGGACGACCTGGCCGCGATCGTCGCCGACGCCTATCGCGGCTTCGCCCATGCCGCGGTCGTCCCGCTGAAGCAGCTCGGCGCCAACCAGTGGCTGATGGAGCTCTTCCACGGGCCCACGCTGGCCTTCAAGGACCTCGCTCTCCAGGTCGTCGGCCGGCTCTTCGACCATGTGCTGGCCAAGCGCGGGCGGCGGGTCACCATCGTCGGGGCCACCTCCGGCGACACCGGCTCGGCCGCCATGGAGGCCTGTCGCGACCGCGCGGCGATCGACGTCTTCATCCTCTTCCCGGAGGGCCGGGTGTCGGAGGTGCAGCGCCGGCAGATGACGACGGTCGATTCGCCGAACGTCCATGCCATCGCCGTCCGCGGCACCTTCGACGACTGCCAGGACCTCGTGAAGGCGATGTTCAACGACGCACCGTTCCGCGACCGGCACGGGCTGTCGGCCGTCAACTCGATCAACTGGGCACGGATCGCGGCCCAGATCGCCTACTACGTGTGGGCGGCGGTGGCGCTCGGCGCGCCCGGCCGCGCCGTGTCCTTCGCGGTGCCGACCGGCAATTTCGGCAACGTCCTGGCGGCCCATGCCGCGCGCCACATGGGCCTGCCGATCGCCGGCCTTGCGATCGGTACCAACCGCAACGATATCCTGACCCGCTTCCTCGAGACCGGCAGTCTTTCCATCGGAACCGTCGAACCCAGCCTCAGCCCGAGCATGGACATCCAGGTGTCGAGCAATTTCGAGCGCCTGCTGTTCGAGCTCTACGACCGCGACGGCGCGGCGCTGGCGGGCGCGATGGCGGACTTCCGGCGCGACGGCCGGCTCGCCCTCTCGACCGCGCAGTGGCAGCGGGCGCGGGCCGGCTTCGCCGGCCACCGGCTCGACGATGCCGGAACCCTGGCCACGATCCGCCGCGTCTGGCAGGCGACGGGAGAGATCATCGACCCGCACAGCGCCATCGGCGTCGCCACCGCCGAGGCCTGCCACCCTGACCGGGCGGTGCCGATGGTGGCGCTCGCCTGCGCCCACCCCGCCAAGTTCCCCGACGCCGTCGAGCGCGCGACCGGCATCCGCCCGCCGCTGCCGGGACGGCTCGCCGACCTGATGGACCGGCCCGAGCGCATGACCGTCCTGCCCAACGACCTGGCGGCGGTCGAGGCCTTCGTCGCCGACCGCAGCCAGACCGTGGGAGTCCCGGCGTGACGGTCCGGGTCACCACCCTTCCCGGCGGGCTCCGGGTCGCGACCGACCGCATGGAGGAGGTCGCGACCGTCTCGCTCGGGGTCTATGTCGATGCCGGCGCCCGCAACGAGCCGGCGGCGATCAACGGCGTCGCCCACTTCCTCGAGCACATGGCCTTCAAGGGCACCGAGCGGCGCTCGGCCCGGGCGATCGCCGAGGAGATCGAGGCGGTCGGCGGCCATCTCAACGCCTACACCGCCCGCGAGCAGACCGCCTACTATGCCAAGGTGCTGAAGGACGACGCGCCGCTGGCGCTCGACATCCTGAGCGACATCCTGCAGCACTCGACCTTCGATCAGGCCGAGTTCGACCGCGAGCGGCAGGTCATCCTGCAGGAGATCGGCCAGGCCGAGGACACGCCCGACGACATCGTCTTCGACCATTTCCAGGCGACCGCCTATCCCGGCCAGGCGATGGGCCGGCCGGTGCTGGGGACGGTCGAGACGGTCTCGGCGCTGCCGCGCTGGGCGCTCGTCGACTACATGCGCAGCCACTACCACGCCCCGGCCATGGTGGTCGCGGCGGCCGGTGCCGTCGACCATGACCGCATCGTCGAGATGGCGGCCGCGGCCTTCACCGGCATTCCCGGCGAGCCGCCGCCCGCGGTCGAGCCGGGCGGCTACGCCGGCGGCGATTTCCGCGAGGACCGCGACCTCGAGCAGATCCACCTCGTGGTCGGCTTTCCGGGCGTCTCCTACACCGACCCCGACCATCACGCCTATCAGGTGCTGGCGACGCTGCTCGGCGGCGGCATGTCGTCCCGCCTGTTCCAGGAGATCCGCGAGAAGCGCGGGCTGGTCTATTCGATCTATGCCTTCAGCTCGTCCTTCCACGACGGCGGCATCGTCGGCGTCTATGCCGGCACCGGCGAGCGCGAGGTCAAGGAACTGGTGCCCGTCCTGTGCGACGAGGTGCTGGCGATCGGCGGCAGCCTGGAGCCGGGCGAGCTCGCGCGCGCCAAGGCGCAGCTTCGGGCCAGCCTGCTGATGTCGCGGGAGAGCACCTCCAACCGGGCGGAGAGCCTCGCGCACCAGCTTCTGGTCCATGGCGCGCCGATCCCGACCGAGGAAACCCTGGCGCGGCTGGAGGCGGTCGACGCCGCGGCGATCGCGCGGGTGGCGCGACGGCTGCACTCGGGCCGCCCGACCGTCGCGGCGATCGGACCGATCGGCGGCGTCGAGCCGTTCGAGCGGATCGCCCGCCGTCTCGCCGCCTGAGCCGCGCCCAGCGGACGATGACGGCCAAGGCGGGCGGCGGATCGACCGGCGGCGGCTCGGGCGTCGTCGCGCGCCGCCCGTCCCGTCCGGCGCCGGGACGTCTCGAACGGTGGCTCGGACCCTTCCTCGGCGAGGCGCACACCACCATTCTCGGCGGGGACCGCGTCTATCTCCGGCCGCCGCGCCAGTCCGATTTCGAGGGCTGGGCCGACGTGCGGACGCAGTCGCGCGCCTTCCTCGCGCCGTGGGAACCGACCTGGCCCGAGGATGCGCTGACCCGCACCGCCTACCGCCGCCGCCTCGCGGCCTACGGCGTCGACTGGCGCAAGGACGCCGGCTACAATTTCTTCGTGTTCGGCCGCGGCGACGACGCGCTGCTGGGCGGCATCGGCCTCGCCAACGTCCGCCGCGGCGTCGTCCAGAGCGCCAGCCTCGGCTACTGGATGGGGGTCGCCCACGCCGGGCAGGGCTACATGACCGAGGGGCTGCGGGCGGTGCTCGCCTTCTCCTACGAGCGGCTGCACCTGCACCGGCTGGAAGCGGCCTGCCTGCCCTCGAACATGGCCAGCCGCCGCCTGCTCGCCAAGTGCGGCTTCCGCGAGGAGGGCTACGCCCGCAAGTATCTCTGCATCAACGGCGTCTGGCAGGACCACGTCCTGTTCGGCCAGCTCGCCGAGGAATGGCGCCTCGCCGGCTGACCGTCAGGCGTGTCCGGCCTCGCTCGAGAGCGTGGTGAGGTCGATGCCGAGGCGCTTCAGGGCGCGGTCCCAGATCTCGTCCAGCGAGGTGCCGAAGACGAGATCCTCGTCGGCCGGGACCTGCAGCCAGCCGTTCGCCTGGATCTCCTGGTCGAGCTGGCCGGGGCCCCAGCCGGCATAGCCGAGCGCCATCAGCGCGCGCTTCGGGCCTTCCCCGGCGGCGATCGCCTTCAGCACGTCCATGGTCGCGGTGAGCGCCATCCGCTCGTCGATCTGCAACGTCCCTTCGTAGACATGGTCGCTCGAATGCAGGACGAAGCCGCGGCCGGTCTCGACCGGGCCGCCGAAATGGACCGGCATCCGTTCCGTCGCCGCCGAACCCTCGAGCGAGAGCTGGCTCATCAGCTCCGACACGGTCAGCGCGCCCAGCACCTTGTTGACGACGATGCCCATCGCGCCGCCCTCGCTGTGGGCGCACAGGTAGATGACCGACTTCTCGAAACGCGGGTCGCCGATCGCCGGCATCGCCACCAGCAGGCTGCCGGTCAGGTAGCCGGATTGCGTGTCGCGGGTGTCCATTCGCGGGGTCCCCTGCCTCCGGGAGAAGCAATGGTGACGATGCTTAGAGATATGGCACCGGATGCGGAGCGGCAAGGCGCCGGGCTGCCGCCCGTGCGCCGCCGTGCCGCACCGCCGCCGGGTGCCGGCCACGGCATTGTGACTCGCTCCGCCGCGCCCCCCGCCCATATAGGAGCCCGATGATCGGAGCCGTCCAGCGCACCCTGCTCGCCGCCGCTGCCGTCGCCGCGGCGGCGATCGCCGCCGTGCTTCCGGCCGCCGCCGAGACCGCCTCGGACTGGCAGCGGACCGACCAGACGGCCGTCCGGCTGGTCTCGGCGGTGACGGCCACGGGTGGCAGCGGGAGCCTGTCGCTGGGCCTGCAGTTCCGGATGGAACCCGGCTGGAAGGTCTACTGGCGCTCGCCCGGTTCGGGCGGCCTGCCGCCCAGCATCGACTGGCAGGGGTCGGACAATGCCGGCGGCGCGGAGGTCCTGTGGCCCGCGCCCAAGCGCTTCGATGCGCTCGGCATCGAGAGCTTCGGCTATGCCGACGAGGTCGTCCTGCCGATCCGGCTGGCCGTGCCGCGACCCGACGCGCCGGTGCGGCTGACGGCCGCCGTCGACTACCTCACCTGCCGCGAGATCTGCATCCCCTATCAGGCGACGCTGCGGCTCGACGTTCCGGCCGGCCCGGCGCAGCCGTCGCCGGAAGCCGCCCTGGTCGGCCGGTTCCTGGAGCGCGTGCCGGGCGACGGTGCCGCGGCCGGGCTCGGCATCGAGCAGGTGGCGCTGGTGCGCTCGGGCGAACGGCGGACCCTGGTCGCGACGGTCCGGGCGGCGGCGCCGCTGGCCGCGCCCGACCTCTTCGTCGAGACCGCCATCCCGGTCGATGTCGGCGCGCCCCGGGTCGTCGCGGCGGGCGACGGCGTCCGCCTCGAAGCGCCGGTCGCCGGCGACCCCGCCACCATCGACCGGCTGGCCGGCAGCGCCGTCACCCTGACGCTCGTCGACGGCGACCGCGCCGTGGAGGCCGTGCTCGCGGTCGCGGCGGCGGACGGCCTGCCGTCCTCCGGGGTCCCGGCCGGCCTGTGGCTGGCGATGCTGGCGACGGCGTTGCTCGGCGGCCTCGTCCTCAACCTCATGCCATGCGTCCTGCCGGTGCTGTCGCTGAAGCTCCTCGGCGTCGTCGAGGCGGGCGGGCGGGAGCGGCGGGAGGTGCGCTGGGGTTTCGTCGCCGCCTCGGCCGGCATCCTCTTCTCGTTCCTGCTGCTGGCGGGCGGGGCGATCGCGCTGAAGTCCGCCGGGCTCGCCGTGGGCTGGGGAATCCAGTTCCAGGAGCCGTGGTTCCTGACGGCGATGGCGGCGGTTCTGGCGCTCTTCGCCGCCAACCTCTGGGGCTGGTTCGAGATCCCGCTGCCGGGCTTCGCCCAGGCGGCGGCCGGCCTCCCGCACCGGGGCATCGTCGGGCATTTCCTCACCGGCGCGCTCGCCGCCCTGCTGGCGACGCCGTGTTCGGCGCCCTTCCTCGGCACCGCCGTCGGCTTCGCCCTCTCCCGCGGCCCGCTGGAGATCCTGGCGATCTTCCTCGCGCTCGGGATCGGGCTCGCCCTGCCCTATCTCACCATTGCGGCCTTCCCCGGCCTCGCCGTCCGCCTGCCGCGGCCGGGACCGTGGATGGGACGCGTGCGCCGCGTGCTGGCGATCGCCATGGCCGCCACCGCGATCTGGCTGCTGACCGTGCTGGCGGCGCAGCAGGGGGCGTGGCCGGCGCTGGCGCTGGCCCTGGTGCTGGCGCTGGCGGTCCTCTCGCTCGGGCCGCTCGCGCGTCTGCCCAGGGCCTGGCGGACCAGCATCGCCGCGGCGACGGTCGTGCTCTTCGCGGTCGCGGTGGTGCCGCGGCTTTCGGGCCCCCCGCCGTCTGCGGCGCCGGTCGCCTCCGACGCGCAGTGGCGGCCGTTCGAGCGCGCCCGCATTGCCGGGCTGGTGGCCGACGGCCGCACTGTCTTCGTCGACGTCACTGCCGACTGGTGCATCACCTGCCAGGTGAACAAGAAGCTGGTCATGACGCGGGGCGAGGTCGCGGAGCGGCTGGCGGGGCCGATGCTGACGCCGATGCGCGCCGACTGGACCCGGCCCGATGCCGACATCGCGCGCTTCCTGGCCGACCATGGCCGCTACGGCATCCCCTTCAACATCGTCTACGGGCCGGGGGCGCCCGGCGGGATCGTCCTCCCCGAACTCCTGACCGAGGGCGCGGTCCTGGACGCGCTGGCCCGCGCCGGCGGGACCCGGGCCGCGGCGCGCTGACCGCCGCCCCACGCGCGCGGCCCCGACCGCGCCGCCAGGGGGTGACAGCGGCCGGTCGACCCCCTATGTCAGGCGGGTGCCGCGGCGCTTCGGCCGACGGCGTTCCATGCATCGTGATCGAGACCCTGCAGGAGGCATCGCCATGACCATCGCCGTCGGCCAGAAGATCCCGTCTGGCAAGCTGAAGACCATGACCGCCGAGGGGCCGAAGGACATCACCACCGACGAACTGTTCGGCGGCAAGAAGGTCGTCGTCTTCGCCCTGCCGGGCGCCTTCACCCCGACCTGCTCGGCCAAGCACCTGCCGGGCTTCGTGCAGCATGCCGGCTCGATCAAGGGCAAGGGCGTCGACACCATCGCCTGCCTCTCGGTCAACGACGCCTTCGTCATGGGCGCCTGGGGCAAGGACCAGAACGTCGGCGACAAGGTGCTGATGCTGGCCGACGGCAGCGGCGACTTCACCGAGGCGCTGGGCCTCACCCTCGACCTGACGCCGAACGGCATGGGCAAGCGCTCGAAGCGCTATGCCATGGTCGTCGACAACGGCACCGTGACCGCCCTCAACGTCGAGGAGCCGGGCAAGTTCGAGGTGTCGAGCGCCGAAGCGGTGCTGAAGCAGCTCTGAGCCGGCAGCCGTCCGGTCCGGACGGAACGGCCGCCCCGGCGAGGGGCGGCCGTTCGCCTTTCCGGGCTCAGAGGACGGTCAGCATCTCCGCCACCAGCGGGTGGCGGACGATGTCGTGCTCGTCGAGCCGCACCACGGCGATGCCCGGCACCGTCGACAGGCGGCGGGCGACCTCCGCCATGCCGGAGATGCCGTCCAGCAGGTCGCTCTGGTCCGGATCGCCGGTCAGCACCATCGTCGAGTGCCAGCCGAGGCGGGTCAGCAGCATCTTGATCTGGCCGTAGGTGCAGTTCTGCGCCTCGTCGATGACGACGAAGCAGTTGTTGAGCGTGCGTCCGCGCATGTAGGCGATGGGTGCGATCTCGATGGTGCCGTCGGCGATCAGCTGGCGGACGCGCTTGGCGCCCATGCGGTCGTTGAGGGCGTCGTAGAGCGGCCGCAGATAGGGGGCGAGCTTCTCGTGCAGGTCGCCCGGCAGGTAGCCCAGGTTCTCCCCCGCCTCCACGGCCGGCCGCGACAGCACGATGCGGGCGACGCTGCCGTCCTGGAGGGCTTCGACCGCGGCGGCCACCGCGAGATAGGTCTTGCCGGTGCCGGCCGGACCCATGGCGACGGTCAGGCTGTGGCGTTCGATCGCGTCGGCGAGCCGCTTCTGCCCCGGCCCCTGGGGCCGGACCTTGCGGACATAGCTCTGCTCCCGCCGATCGTCCGGCGCCTCGTCGCCGGGCACGTCGCCCAGCGGATCCCAGCGCGCGACCAGCTCCCCGAAGAGGCCGCGGACCTTGGGATCGATCGTCTTCGTGCTCACGTCGCCGCGCGCGCGCTTGGCCATGCCGGTCTCCTCTCGGTCGAACGGGAAAAGCAGGCTCGGAAGGGATGCTCGACCCCGAAACGCGAAACGCCGCCCGGTCGCCTGGGGGCGAGGGGCGGCGTGTGCGTGATCGTCGCGGGGGTGCGCTGCCGACTGCGGCACCGCCCGGAACCCGGCCCTTCGGGCCGATATCCGGGCGCCGCCGCCGGGGGAGGGGCGGCAGGGAGGGATGGTCCTGATTCGGCACATCGCCATTTCGCACTGCAACACTAACGCCGCAGCGCGCGATTCGGCCACGCGATCTTGGGCTTGTCGCAGGAAATTCATCCACATCCTGGGCTCCCGCTGGCGTCGGCCGGCGGCAGCCTGCAGGATGGGGCCATGGATCCGATCGCCTTCGTCCGGCGCGAGACCGTGGCGGCGGCTCTGCCCTTCGTGCCGGAACTGCGGCTCCATCTCGCGACCGAGGTGACGCCGTTGTGGCAGGCGACGGAGGCGACGCTCGAACGGCGCGGCGTGCCGCCGCCCTACTGGGCCTTCGCCTGGGCGGGCGGGCAGGCGCTGGCGCGCCTCCTCCTCGACCGGCCGTCCCTGGTCGCCGGCCGGCACGTCCTCGACGTCGGCTCGGGCTCCGGCCTGGTCGCGCTGGCGGCGGCCCTGGCCGGGGCGGCCCGGGTCGAAGCGGTCGACATCGACCCGTTCGCGGTCGCCGCGATCACCCTCAACGCCGCCCTCAACGGCCTCGCCGTCGAGCCTCGGGCCGCCGATCCGATCGGCAGCGACGACGGCTGGGCCACCGTCCTCGTCGGCGACCTCTGCTACGAGCGGCCGGTGGCCGAGCGGCTGCTGCCGTGGCTGCGGCGCCTGGCCGGGCGCGGCGCTGAGGTCCTGCTGGCCGATCCCGGCCGAGCCTACGTCCCGCGCGACGGGATAGCCGAGATCGCCCGCTACACCGTCCCGGTCGACCGCGAGCTGGAGGATCGCAGCCTGCGCGAGACGGTGGTCTACCGCGTCGCCGCCGCCGGCTGACCGGCGATCAGGCCCGCTGCTCGGCCTCTTCGACGATGCGGTACCGGCTGTGGCAGTCGTCGACCGTGGCAAAGGCGCGCGCCGACCAGGCGCTGCGGGCCTCCTCCCAGGTCGCGAACGGCCCGATCCGCTCCTCGCTGCGCCCTTTCGCCAGCGTCCGGAACTCGGTGTCCGCATACTCGCCGCCGATCACCCAGAATGCCATTCCGTTCCTCCTGATGTGCGGTATCCGCAATTTCCAGGGGGTCAATGTCGGGTGCCGCCGATCCAAGTCAATGCGGCGGGCCGCCGCTCGACCCCGTCGCGTCGCCGGTATCGCTCGCCGATCGCGGCGGCGCGGCCTAAGTTGCCGTCCGGTCGCCTGACGGACTTGCCGATGCCCTACGCCTCCCTGCGCGATTTCATCTCCCGGCTCGAGAACGAGGGCCGGCTCGTGCGCGTCCGGGCGCCGGTGTCGCCGGTCCTGGAGATGACCGAGATCCAGACCCGCCTCCTGGCCGAAGGCGGCCCGGCGGTGCTGTTCGAGAACGTCGTCGGCCATGACATGCCGGTGCTGGTCAACCTGTTCGGCACCGTCGAGCGGGTCGCCTGGGGCATGGACCGGACGCCGGACCAGCTCCGCCAGGTCGGCGAGACGCTGGCCTTCCTGAAGCAGCCGGAACCGCCCGGCGGCTGGCGCGAGGCGCTGGAACTGCTGCCGCTGCTCAAGACCGTGATGGCGATGAAGCCGCGCACCGTCGGCCGTGCGCCGTGCCAGGAGGTGGTGCTGACGGGCGCGGACATCGACCTCGCCCGCCTGCCGGTGCAGACCTGCTGGCCGGGCGAGCCGGCGCCGCTCATCACCTGGCCCCTGGTCGTCACCCGGGGGCCGTCCGGCGCGCGCGAGGACGGCTTCAACCTCGGCATCTACCGGATGCAGGTGACGGGGCGGAACACCACCCTGATGCGCTGGCTGCGCCATCGCGGCGGCGCCCAGCACCATGCCCGCTGGGGCCGGGAGAAGCGCGACCCGCTGCCGGCGGCGGCCGTCATCGGGGCCGATCCGGGCACCATCCTGGCGGCGGTGACGCCGGTGCCGGACACCCTGTCGGAGTACCAGTTCGCCGGCCTGCTGCGCGGCCGCAAGGTCGATCTCGTCGACTGCCGCACCGTGCCGCTCAAGGTCCCGGCCGAGGCCGAGATCGTGCTCGAGGGCCATGTCTCGCTCGACGAATACGGCGACGAGGGCCCCTACGGCGACCATACCGGCTACTACAATTCGGTCGAGCCCTTCCCGGTCTTCACCATCAGCGCCGTCACCATGCGGCGCGACCCGATCTACCTCTCGACCTTCACCGGCCGCCCGCCCGACGAGCCGTCGGTCTTGGGCCAGGCGCTCAACGAGGTCTTCATCCCGCTGCTGCGCCAGCAGTTCCCGGAGATCGTCGATTTCTGGCTGCCGCCCGAGGGCTGCTCCTACCGCATCGCCGTGGTGTCGATGCGCAAGGCCTATCCCGGCCACGCCAAGCGCGTGATGATGGGGGTCTGGTCGTTCCTCCGGCAGTTCATGTACACGAAATGGGTGATCGTCGTGGACGACGACATCGACGCCCGCGACTGGAAGGACGTGATGTGGGCGCTGTCGACCCGCATGGATCCGGCCCGCGACATCACCGTCGTCGACCGCACCCCGATCGACTATCTCGACTTCGCCTCGCCCGAGAGCGGGCTCGGCTCCAAGATCGGTCTCGATGCCACCGACAAGTGGCCGCCCGAGACCCACCGCGAGTGGGGCCGCCAGATCCGCATGGACCAGGACGTGATCGACACCGTCACCCGGAAGTGGGCGCAGTACGGCCTGCCGGGCAGCGGCCGGCCGATCTGGCGCTGAGAGGCCCGCCCGACTTCCATGCCCGCGGGCGCCGGCCGGTCCGCGGTTGACGGCGTCCCGGCCAGCGGCCACATGGAGGGCGCATCTCCGCCGCCCGCCCCAACTAACCCGCCCTACCCGAGGTCACCGCCGATGACGACGGATTCTCCGGCCACGCTCGACCTGCTGTCGGACCTGATCGCCCGCGCCCGGCGCGCCGGCGCCGACGCCGCCGACGCGGTGCATGTCGAGGGCACCTCGATCGCCCATGCCCAGCGCCTCGGCGAAACGGAGAAGCTGGAGCGCTCGGAGGGGCAGGATCTCGGCCTCCGGGTGCTGGTGGGCCGGCGGCAGGCCGTGGTGTCGTCCTCCGACCTCGGCCGACGGGCGCTGGACGAACTGGTCGAGCGCGCGGTCGCCATGGCCCGCGTCGTGCCGGAAGACCCCTATTGCGGCCTGGCCGAGCCCGAGGCGGTCGCCCGCGACTGGCCGGACATGGACCTCTCGGACCCCGTCGAGCCCTCGGCCGAGACCCTGATCGACTGGGCGCGACGCGCGGAGGAGGCGGCACGCGCCGTTCCCGGCGTCACCAACTCCGAGGGGGCCGAGGCCGGCTGGTCGCGCAGCCGCGTCTCGCTCGTGGCCTCCAACGGCTTCGCCGGCAGCTACGAAGGATCGGGCTGGTCGCTCAGCGTCTCGGTGCTGGCCGGCGAGGGCACCGGCATGGAGCGCGACTACGACTTCACCTCGGCCGTCTACGGCAGCGACCTGCGTCCGCCCGAGGATGTCGGCCGCAGCGCCGGTGAGCGCGCGGTGCGGCGCCTCGGACCGCGCAAGGTCGCGACCGCGAAGTTGCCGGTCGTCTTCGATCCCCGGGTCTCGGGCGGGCTGGTCGGCCACTTCGCCGGCGCGGTCAACGGCCAGGCGATCGCCCGCGGCACCAGCTTCCTCAAGGACCGCATGGACCAGCCGGTCTTCGCCCCCGGCGTCGCCGTGATCGACGATCCGCTGCGGCCGCGCGGCCTGCGCTCGCGCCCCTTCGACGGCGAGGGGCTGCCGGCCCGCCGCCGGTCGCTGGTCGAGGACGGGGTGCTCCGCGGCTGGGTGCTCGACCTGCGCTCGGCTCGTCAGCTCGGCCTCGCCTCGACGGGCAACGCCGCCCGCGGCACCGGCGGGCCGCCCTCGCCGACCACGACCAACCTCTATCTCGCGGCCGGCAGCCTCGCGCCCGACGCGCTGCTGCGCCAGGCGGGGCGCGGCCTCTACGTCACGGGACTGATGGGTTTCGGCGTCAACGGCGTGACCGGCGACTACAGCCGCGGCGCCTCCGGATTCTGGATCGAGGACGGCCGCATCGCCCATCCGGTCAGCGAGGTCACGATCGCCGGCAACCTCAAGGACATGTTCCGTACCATGGTCCCGGCGAACGATCTCGAGTTCCGCTACGGCACCAATGCCCCGACCGTCCTGGTGCCGGAGATGACGGTGGCGGGCCGCTGATCGGGCTTGATCTCGCCGCCGGGCGATGCGCGTAATTCGCGTGCCTCGGCGGGCTGGAAGCAACCACCCCGGGGCGGAGGAACCCCCATGCTCCGACGAATGCTGGTCGCGGCGTTGGCACTGGCCTGGGGCGTCTCGCCGGCCCTGGCCGAACGCATCACCATCAGGGTCACGTTCCAGAACGAGACCTCCGTCGCCGCCAAGGGCAAGGTCGACGACGCGAACGAGGACGACGATGACGACCGTCTGCTGACGGACGTCCCGGCCCAGGCCCACGTCACCGCGCCCGACGCTTATCTGGACCTCAACGTCTTCGTGACCGGGGCCTACTACGACGTCGTCCTGACGCGGAACGACCAGCGCAGTTGCGCGGCCCGGTATGCGGTCTACGACAATTCCTGCTCCCGGACGTCGCTGCAGAACACGGGGGCGGTCCAGTGCGACTCCGCGTCGAGCTGGAGCGGCAGGACCTGCGGTATCGCGATCAAGATCACCCCGTGACGGTCAGAGCGCGCGCAGGAAGCGGGCCGGATCGGCCAGGAAGGCGCGCGTCAGGCGGACATGCTCGACCGCGTCGTAGGCGGTGGGAACGAGGCGCCCCTCCGCGATGACGAGGATGGCGGCGTCCGGCAGCGCCATCAGGATCGGCGAGTGGGTGGCGATGACGAACTGGCAGCCCTGCGCCACCCGGTCGGACAGGATCGCCATCAGTGCCAGAACCCGCGTCGGCGACAGCGGCGTCTCCGGCTCGTCGAGGAAGTAGAGCCCGGACGGCACGAGCCGCGCCTGCAGCAGCGCCAGGAAGGTCTCGCCGTGCGAGCGGGCCTCCGGGTCTTCGCCGTAGCGCCCGGTCAGCGCCGCGCGCTGGGCCCGCGCGAGGCCCACGGCACGAGTCCGGCCGACGCCCTCGGGCAGTGCCTCCGCGAGCTCATCGGCGATCCCGGACAGGGCCTCGGCCTCGGCCGAGATGCGTCGGCTGAAGCCCAGCACGTCCTCGGCGCGCAGGAAGAGGCGCGTGCGGGCATGCCGGCGCCGGACGAAGCGGAAGCCCCGCGCGAACTCGCGGGCCGGCGCCAGGGACGGATCGCCGTCGAGCCGGCGGCTGCCCGCGGCGACCGCCTGCATCCCGACGGCGAGCGTCTCCAGCAGGGTCGACTTGCCCGACCCGTTCTCGCCGACCAGGAAGGTGACCGCGGCGTCGAACTCGATGCCGTCCAGCCCGGCCGCCAGCGGCAGCGTCCAGGGAAAGGCTGCCGGGCGGTCGATGTCGTCGCGGCGCCGGATCGCCGACAGGAAATGCACGGGGCGGATGCTCCTCCGTCTCGACGGAGGAGCCGCCGTCACGGCACGAACACGCGCGTCTCCTCCGCCGCCATGGTAACCCGGACCGGCAGCCGGGCCACGATGTCGCCGTCGGCCTGGACCGGTTCGGCGGCGCCGTCGGCCGCCTCGATCCGGATCTCCCGTCCCTCGACGACGCGCACGTCGCCGAGCCGCGGGATGAGGCCGAGGACCATGGCGACGAGATAGCGCAGGATCGCCCAGCGGCCGGAGCGCCCGAAGAGGACGACGTGCAGCCGGTCGTCGTCGAGCCGGGCGGCCTCCGCCAGGACGAACCGGCCGCCGTAGAAGCGGCCGTTGCAGCACACGGCCGACGCCGCCTCGTACTCCGCCCCGTCGATCGTCACCCGGTAGCGGTGCGGCCGCCATCCGAGGAAGACGCGCAGCCCGGACAGCACGTAGGCACCCTTGCCGAACCGGCGCTTCACGGCCGGATCGATGCCCGCCACCACCGCCGCGTCGAAGCCGACGCCGGCCATCATCGCGAAATAGTGCCCGTCGACGCGGCCCAGGCGGATGGTGCGCGACTGCGCCGCGATCAGCGCGCGGGCGGCGCGTGCCATCGATGCGCCGATGCCGAGCTCGTGCGCCAGGACGTTGGCGGTGCCGATGGGGATCAGCCCCAGCCCGAGGGGAGCGCCCGCCATGCCGTTGAGGGCCTCGTTGATGGTGCCGTCGCCGCCGGCGACGATCACCGCCCCTGCCAGCCCGCCTGCAACGTGCCCGCCTGCCACATGCCCGCATGCCACATGCCCGCATGCCACGTTCCCGTCCGCCACGTTCCCGTCCGCCACGTGCCCGTCCGCCACCCTGGCGGCGAAGGCTTCGGCATCGCCG
>NZ_JAYSFE010000020.1:0-11263 GCF_041913585.1 Allostella sp. | reverse complement strand
CCCGTCCGCCACGTGCCCGTCCGCCACCCTGGCGGCGAAGGCTTCGGCATCGCCGCGCCGGGCGGTGCGCAGCACGGTCGTCCGGCGCCCGGCGGCGGTGAGGGCCGCCAGCACCCGCGCCACGCGCCGCGACCGGCGCCAGCCCGCCGTCGGATTGTGGATCACGATCCAGGTCCGGTCATCCCGATCCTGCTGTCCGGACAAGTGATGTTCTGCGCCGTTCATGTGACCAATTGATGACTGGATCAGGAAAGCAATATTACATTGCCATTCATAAAGAACTAAGCGTGCGAATCAATTGACACAAGTCTTTGTTTTCGTATGTTCCCCGGCAAGTGATCCATATTTGCTTTCCGGGGTGTGCGGCGTGACCCACATGCCGACCGTGATGCAGTACCGCACGATCTGGATTTCCGACGTCCATCTCGGCACGCGGGGATGCAAGTCGGAGTTCCTGCTGGACTTCCTTCGCCACACCGATTCCGAGAACCTCTATCTCGTCGGCGACATCGTCGACGGCTGGCGCCTGAAGCGCTCCTGGTACTGGCACCAGACCCACAACGACGTCGTGCAGAAGGTGCTGCGGAAGGCGCGCAAGGGAACCAACGTCGTCTATGTCCCGGGCAACCACGACGAGCTCTTCCGCCACTTCCTCGACCTCCAGTTCGGCGGCATCCTCGTCGTCGACGAGGCGATCCACGAGACGGCCGATGGCCGTCGTCTCCTCGTCCTGCACGGCGACCGCTTCGACGCGGTGGTCCGCCATGCCCGCTGGCTGGCACTCGTCGGCGACGCCGGCTACACGGTGCTGATGGCCGTCAACCACGGCTTCAACGTGCTGCGCCGCCATCTCGGCTTCACCTATTGGTCGCTGTCCGCGTACGTGAAGCAGCGGGTCAAGAACGCGGTCGAATATGTCGGGCGCTTCGAGCAGGCGGTGGCCGAGGAGGCCCGCCGGCGCCGGGTCGACGGGGTCGTCTGCGGCCATATCCACAAGGCCGAGATGCGGATGATCGGCGGCGTCCTCTACTGCAACGACGGCGACTGGGTGGAGAGCTGCACCGCCCTCGTCGAGCATTTCGACGGCCGCCTGGAAGTCGTCGACTGGATCCGCACCCGCGCCCTCGATCCGATGCGGGCGACGCAGCCGGTGGCGCCACTCGAAACCGCACGCTGAACCGAATCCCTCCATGCACATCGCCATCGTGAGCGACGCCTGGTATCCCCAGGTCAACGGGGTCGTTCGCACGCTCTCGACCGTGCGGGACGAACTCGTCGCCCGCGGCCACGCGGTCGACATCATCGGGCCGGACGCCTTCCGCACCATCCCCTGCCCGACCTATCCCGAGATCCGCCTGGCGGTGCTGCCGGGGCGCGCGCTGGCGCGCCGGCTCGACGCGCTGGCGGCGGACGCGATCCACGTCGCCACCGAGGGGCCGCTCGGCCTCGCCGCCAGGGCCTACTGCCGGCGCCGCGGCCTCGCCTTCACCACCTCGTTCCACACCCGCTTCCCCGAATATGTGGAAGCGCGCACCGGGCTGCCCCGCCGCTGGCTCTATGCCTGGATGCGGTGGTTCCACGGCGCCGCGGCCGGCGTCATGGTCGCGACCGGGAGCCTGACCCGCGAACTCGAAGGATACGGCTTCCGCAACCTCCGCCGCTGGTCGCGCGGTGTCGACACCGAGCTGTTCCGGCCGGGCCCCAAGACCCTCTACAACCTGCCGCGGCCGATCTATCTCAATGTCGGCCGGGTCGCGGTGGAGAAGAACATCGAGGCGTTCCTCGCCCTCGACCTGCCGGGCAGCAAGGTGGTGGTCGGCGACGGCCCCCAGCGCGCCGAGCTGGAGCGGCGCCACCCCGACGCCGTCTTCCTCGGCACCCGCACCGGCGCCGATCTCGCCCGCCACTTCGCCGCCGCCGACGTCTTCGTGTTCCCCAGTCGCACCGACACGTTCGGGCTGGTGATGCTGGAGGCGCTGGCCGCCGGCATCCCGGTCGCCGCCTTTCCGGTGCCGGGGCCGCTCGACGTGGTGAATGGCCACCCCGTCGGCGTCCTCGACTGGGATCTCGGGCGGGCGGCCCGGGCCGCCCTCGACATCCCGGGCGATCGCTGCCGCACCTTCGCGGAGGCGTTCTCCTGGGGCCGCTGCGCCGAGCAGTTCCTGGGCAATCTCGTTCCCGTGCGCTGACGGGGTTTTCCGTCCCGGCCCGCCAGCGTGTATGGTCCGGCCGCCTCGGCGCGGGCCAAGTTCCCCCGCGCCGTCTCGCCGATGCCGGACGATGCGGATACTGAAGACCCTCACGGCCCAGCCCTGGTTCCGGGTGCTCCTCGGCTGGCTGATCGCGACCTATGTCCGGATCGTTCGCCGCACCGGCCGCTGGACGGTCGAGGGCGCCACCGACCATCTCGACCTGTGGCAGGCCGACCGGCCGTTCATCCTGTGCTTCTGGCACGGCCGGCTGCTGATGATTCCCTTTGCCTGGCCCGGCGACAAGCGCATCCAGGTGCTGATCTCCGCCCATCGCGACGGGCGCCTCATCGCCGAGGCGATGCGCCATTTCGCCATCGGCACCCGGACGGGGTCGACCAAGAAGGGCGGCGCGGAGGCGCTGCGCGTCATGCTGCGCACCCTCGAGGGCGGCGATTCGATCGGCCTCACGCCCGACGGCCCGCGCGGGCCGCGCATGCGGGCGACGCTGGGCGTGATCGCGGCCGCCCGCCTGTCGGGCGCGCCGATCGTCCCGCTGGCGTTCTCCAGTTCGCGGCGCCGGGTGCTCGGGTCCTGGGACCGGTTCGTCCTGGCCTTGCCCTTCGGCCGCGGCGTCTTCGTCTGGGGCGAGGCGATCCACGTGCCGCGCGGCGGCGACCCCGAAACCTATCGCGCGCGGCTGGAGGAGGCGATGAACGCCATCACCGCGGCGGCCGACCGGCGCTGCGGGCAGCCCCCGATCGAGCCGGCGCCGCCGGGTACGGTGGCCCGGCGACGATGATCGGCGCCCTCTACCGTCTCGCCACGATCCTCGGCGGACCGGCGATCCGTCTCTACCTCGCCCGCCGACTCGCCCGCGGCAAGGAGGATCCGGCGCGCTTTCGCGAACGGCTCGGCTGGCCGTCGCGGCCACGCCCGCCGGGGCCGCTGCTGTGGTGCCACGGCGCCAGCGTCGGCGAGACGCTGGGGGCGTTGCCGCTGCTGGCGCGGCTGGCGCGCGAGCATCCGGACATCGGCCTGCTCGTGACGTCCGGCACCCGCACCGCCGCGGCGATGCTGGCGGAGCGGCTGCCGACCGCCGCCATCCATGCCTACGTTCCCGTCGATCGGCCGGCCTGGGTCCGCCGCTTCCTCGACCATTGGCGGCCGGACGCGGCGATCTGGATGGAATCCGAACTGTGGCCCAACCTGATCGCCGAGACGGCGCGGCGCCGGGTGCCGATGGCGCTGGTGAACGGCCGGCTGTCGGCGCGCTCGCACCGCAACTGGCGCCGGCTGCCGGGCTGGGCCCGGGCCGTCGTCGGCCGCTTCGACCTGATCCTGGTGCCGGATGCCGTCCAGGCGGAGCGCTTCCGCAGCCTGGGCGCGCCCGATGTCCGCGTCGTCGGCAACCTCAAGGCCGCGATGCCGCCTCCGGCGGCCGTTCCAGCCGACCTCGAGGCGCTGCGGCAGGAGATCGGCGACCGGCCGCGCTGGCTCGCCGCCAGCACCCATCCGGGCGAGGACGAGATCGTGCTGGCGGCCCATGCGCGCCTGCGCGCGACCCTTCCCGACCTGCTGCTCGTGCTGGTGCCGCGCCACGCCGAGCGCGGGCCGGCGGTGGCCGCGCTCGCCGAGGCGGCGGGGCTGCCGGCCGTCCGGCGGACCGCGGGCAGCCCGATCGCGGCCGGGACCGCCGTCTATGTCGGGGACACGATGGGGGAGATGGCGCTCTATCTCGGCCTTGCGGACATCGTCCTGGTCGCCGGCTCGTTCGATGTCGGCCGCGGCGGGCACAACCCGCTGGAGCCCGCCCAGGCCGGCGCCGCCATCCTGCACGGGCCCGACATGGCGAACTTCGCCGGCCTCGCCCGGCGCATGGCCGACGCCGGCGCGGCCGAGCGGGTGGTGGACGCGCCGGGACTGGCGGCGGCGGTGGCCCGCCTCCTTGCCGACCCGGCGGAACGGGCGCGGCGGGCGGCGGCCGCCGCCGGCGTCGCGGCGGACGAGGCGGCCGCGCTCGACCGCGCGCTCGCGGCCCTGGCGCCGATCCTCGACCGCCTCGATCCCGCCCGGCCGGCCGATGCGGGCGCCTGAATTCTGGACGGGCCGCGGCCCGATCGCGACGCTGCTCCGGCCGCTGGGCGCGCTCTATGCGCTCGGCGGCGCGCTGCGCTGGCATCTGACGCAGCCCTGGCGCGCGCCCGTGCCGGTCGTCTGCGTCGGCAACCTCACGGTCGGCGGGGTCGGCAAGACGCCGGTCGTGCTCGACCTCGCGCGGCGGCTGGCCGGACGCCAGCCGCACATCTTGACCCGCGGCTACGGCGGACGGCTCGCCGGGCCGGTGCGGGTCGACCCTGCCCTGCACGGCGCCGACGATGTCGGCGACGAACCGCTGCTGCTGGCCCGGCGAACGCCGGTCTGGGTGGCGCGGGACCGCGCCGCCGGGGCGCGCGCGGCGGTGGCGGCGCGGGCCCGCCTCCTCCTGCTCGACGACGGCTTCCAGAACCCGGCCCTGGCCAAGGACCTGTCGCTGGTGGTGGTCGACGGCGAGACCGGCTTCGGCAACGGGCTCGTCTTTCCGGCGGGTCCCTTGCGGGAGCCGGTGCCGCGGGGGCTCGCCCGGGCCGACGCGCTGGTGGTGATGGGGGACGACCGCCACGGGGTCGCCGCGGCAACGTCACTCCCGGTGCTGCGCGCGCGGCTGGTGCCGCGCATGCCGCTATCCTTCGTGCCCGGTGCGCCCCTGGTGGCCTTCGCGGGAATCGGCCGGCCGGAAAAGTTCTTCCGGACCCTGCGGTCGCTCGGCGCGCGGCCGGCGGCCGAGCACGCCTTTCCCGATCATCACCGCTTCCGCGAGGACGAACTCTTGCGCCTGGAGGGTTTGGCCGGGGGTTTGGGGGCGCGGCTCGTCACCACCGACAAGGATGCGGTCCGCTTGCCGCCATCCTGGCGGGCCCGCGTGGCGGTGCTGCGGGTGGCGGTCGCGTGGGAGGACGAGGCGGCACTGGCCCGCGTGCTGGCCCGCGTCGGCTGAACGGCCGGCGGGCTTGCGGCCGCGACGGCGCCGCGCCGCCGGGCAGCGGCCCGGGGGCGGGCGAGCCAGTCGCGGGCCGCAGCCAGCAGCGGCGCCAGCACCGGGCCGACCGCCGCCAGCGGGCTCGGGTCGGGCAGGTGGGCGAGCGAGGCGGGCGGACGGGCGCGGGCGGCCTGCAGCGTCGCCGCCACCGCCATGGCGGCAAACCCGCAGAGCGTGCCGGCGACCAGCCCGGTCAGCGCGACCGCGAGCCAGCCGGAGCCGAACTGGTCCGGGCTCGCGACATACTCGCGCAGCAGCAGCCAGCAGGCGGTCCCGACGACGAAGCCGATGCCGAAGAAGGTCGTCGAGGAGACCGCGCGGTCGGCATAGGGGCGGGCTGGCGCGGTCGCGTCCGCCACCGTCCGGGCGATGTGCCGGAGGGCAGGCGAGGCATCGCGGGCGATGCGGGCGGCTTGCGTGAGCGGCATGGCGGAAGGCTAGGTTCGCGCCGCGAAGGGTGTCAAGAACGAAGGTAGAACATATTTTTCGTGACACAATTGGTGGTGTTGCCCGGCCCGGGGCACGCCAGATCCGGCAAGTCCGGTCAGAAGCGCACGAAGGGATTCAACAGCCGCCAGAGGCGGCCGGTGAGCCGCACCGGGGCTTCGGTCACGGCGAGGCAGATGCAGTCCCCGTCCGCGTCGGCCACCGGCCGATGGTCGACCGAATCGTCGGAGACGGCGACGTCGCCGCGCCCGTAGTGACCGGATGCGTCCGAGAACCCGCCCTCGAGCACGCAGACGAGCTCGGTGCCGCGGTGGGTGTGCCGCGGCACGCCCTGGCCGGCGCGGATGCGCATCAGCCGGGTGCGACCTCCCCCCGGACGCGCGTCGAGCAGCACCTGATCGACCCCGCGCAGCACCGGCTGCCACGGCAGCGACCCGAGATCGGTGCCGAGACGGTCGCGAAGGGCCCGCGGCAGCCGGCCGTCCCGGGACGGCGCCGGCGTGACGGCGGTCACAGCCGGGCGCGACTCGGCGGTGCCGCCGTCGCCCGGCTGGTCGAGCCGGGCGAAGCAGCGTGCGCGGGCATCGGCGTCGACGGCGGCCGGCGCGAGACTGTCGAGCAGGGCACCGCCGACCGCCTCCATCGCCTTGAGCTTGCCGCGACAGTCGGGGCAGAGCGTGACATGGGTCGCGACCAGCAGGGCGATGCCGTCGGATGCCGACCCCGCCGCATAGTCGAGGAGGAACTCGACGTCCGGGTGCTGGGCCGGGCGCTGGGCCGGCTGCTGGGCCGGGGGATGGCGGGCGGGCGTCTTCATGGCTCTCGAATGGTCCGGCGCAGGCGGTCGATGGCGAGCCGGATGCGCGACTTGACGGTGCCGAGGGGCAGGTTGGTGGCGGCGGCAATGGCACTGTGGGAACGGTCCTCGAAGAAGGCCATCGCGATCAGTTCGGCCTGCTCGCGGGGCAGGACGCGCATGGCCTCCCGCAGCCGGTCCTCGGAGTCGGCCTGTTCCACCAGCGTGTCGGCCGGCGTCGGCGCGTCGGGGACCAGCGCGGGATCGTCGGGATCGAGCTCCGGCCGGCGCTCCCGGCGCAGCATGTCGATGCGCTTGTTGCGGGCGATGGTGAAGGCCCAGGTCGACACCCCCGCCCGCGCCGGGTCGAAGCTGTCGGCCTTGCGCCAGATCAGCAGCATGACCTCCTGCGCCACCTCCTCGGCCGCGGCGCCGTCGGCGCCGAGTCGCAGGGCGTAGGCCTTCACGCGCGGCATGAGATGATCGAAGAGCTGCGCGAAGGCGGCGCGGTCGCGGTCGCGGGCGACCCGCTGGACCAGCGACGCCAGCTCGCCGCCGTCGAGGGGCGGCTCGGCCGGCCGGGCCGAGCCGGCCGGTGTCCGACCCGAGTCGCGCATCGCCGTATCTAGGCGCGCTCGCGGCGCGGCCGCAAGCGCGCCTCGCCGGTGCCCGCGCCGGGGCGGCTCGGGCAGGGGCTCCGGCGCGAGAAATGCGGCGGCGCAGGCATCGGCGATGGCGATCGCGGTCATCGCTGGCCTCTACGATTCCGGCGAGCCGGCGGATCACGTCGCGTCCGGTGCATAGCGGCTTGGATCGCGGACGCCGAGACGGTATGTATGCCCGATGACGCGAACGACCCTCATTGCCCTCGCCCTCCTCGCGGGCATGGGCCAGGGTACGGCTGCCGCCAACCCGGCAGTGGAAACCCTCGGAACGTTCCAGGACTGGAGCGCCTTTGCCTTCACCGAGCGCGGCCAGCGCGTCTGCTTCGTCCAGAGCAAGCCCACGTCGACCCTGCCGAAAGGGGCGCGTCGCGGGCCGATCAACCTGCTGGTGACGCATCGTCCGGGCGAGAACGCGACCGACGTCGTCAGCATCCTGATGGGCTATCCGCTGCGCGGCGGCAGCGATGTCGAGGTCGAGGTCGACGGACAGCGCTTCAAGCTCTTCATCGACAAGGAGACCGCCTGGGCCCCCGACGCGAAGAGCGATGCGGCGCTGTCGGGTGCCTTTGCGAAGGGCGCCAAGGCGACGGTGAAGGGCGTCTCGACCCGCGGCACCGAGACGACCGACGTCTATTCGCTGTCGGGATACTCGGCGGCCCATTCGGCGATCGGCAAGGCCTGCAACGTCAAGCGGTGACCCGGCGGGCCGCGCCGCAACGGCGCGGCCCCTCGACATTCGGAAACCGGTGGCCATTTGGGCTATAGTGCCGCCGCCATGACCGACATGAAGCCCGTTCCCCAGATTTTCGCGCCGCCCGTCGACCGCGCCGACGGGCGCCTCAACCTCGTCGGCATGGACCGCGCCGAACTCACCGCCGTGCTGGCGGAGGAGGGGCTGGAGCCGTTCCGCGCGCGCCAGCTCTGGCACTGGATCTATCATCGCGGGGTCACCGACTTCGCCGAGATGACGACGCTGGCCAAGCCGGTCCGGGAACGGCTCGCGACGCGCTTCGCCGTGCGCCGCCCGGCCGTGACCCGGGCCGAGACCTCGGCCGACGGCACCCGCAAGTGGCTGCTGCGCTTCGTCGATGGCCAGGAGGCGGAGACGGTCCACATCCCCGAGGAGGATCGCGGCACGCTCTGCGTCTCCTCCCAGGTCGGCTGCACGCTCGCCTGCAAGTTCTGCCACACCGGCACCCAGCCCTGGGTGCGCAACCTGGGGCCGGCCGAGATCGTCGGCCAGGTCATGACCGCGCGCGACGCGCTCGGCGAATGGCCGGCACCCAGGGAGGATCGCCAGCTCACCAACATCGTCCTGATGGGCATGGGCGAGCCGCTCTACAACTGGGACAACGTCGCCAAGGCGATGCGGATCGCCATGGACCATGAGGGCCTGTCGGTGTCCCGGCGCAAGATCACGCTCTCGACCGCGGGCGTCGTGCCGATGATGAAGCGCTGCGGCGAGGAACTGGGCATCCAGCTCGCAGTCTCGCTGCACGCCGTCACCGACGAATTGCGCGACGTCCTGGTGCCGCTCAACAAGAAGTACCCGATCGCCGAGCTGATGCAGGCCTGCCGGGACTATCCCGGCGCCTCCAACGCCCGCCGCATCACCTTCGAGTACGTCATGCTGAAGGGCGTCAACGACAGCCCCGCCGACGCCCGCGCGCTCGTCCGGCTGCTCGACGGCATCCCGGCCAAGGTCAACCTGATCCCGTTCAACGCTTGGCCGGGCGCGCCGTTCGAATGTTCCTCCAACAACGCCATCCGGGCCTTTGGCGACATCGTCAACGCCGCCGGCTACTCCTCGCCGGTGCGCCAGCCGCGCGGGCGCGACATCCTGGCCGCCTGCGGCCAGCTCAAGTCGGACAGCGTCCGTCGGCGGAAGGCCGACCTCGCGGCCGCGGGCGCTCCCGCCGACGGGTCCGCCGCGGCGGCGTGAGCCGCCTCGTCCTCCTCGTCCTCGGCTGGCTGGCGCTCGTCGCGCCCGCCGCCGCGGCACCGCTCGACGGGTGGGACCGGACCCGCTGGGGGATGACCCAGGCGGAGATCGACCGCATCTACGGCGCCCGGCTGCGGCGACCGGCCAAGCCGATCCTCTATCACCGCGCACGGGTCGAAGCTGCCCTGCCCGGCGTCGAGCTCGGCGGCATGCCGTTCGTCGCCTCGTTCGTGCTGGGCCGCGATGGGCGCCTGGTGCAGGTGCTGGTGGAGCGCCGGACGGGCGCGGTGACGGGCGCCCTCTTCGCCCGGGTGGTGGACGGCCTCGTCGCCGAGCTCGGCCCGCCCGACCGGCAGTGCTTCGACGGTGGCGACCCGCGCGGCGGCGCGCTGGTCTGGGACGGGCCGGTGACGACCGTCCATGCCCAGCTCTTCGGCTGGTCGGCCGAGGCACTGCGCGTCAACCCGTCGGCGGAGATCGAGCGGCCCTACTACGTCCCCCGCGAGGAATACCGGGGGATGCCGACCCGGCCCCGCATCCTCGTCCGCTACCATCCGACCGCCCGCAGCGACCTCGCCGGGGACGGGCGCCGCTGCCGGCCGGCCGGGCGCTGATTGCAAGGCGGCCAGCCGGCCGATTGTCCCGCGACAACCCCGTCCTTGCGGCGGCTTTCGCGATGGCTAGTATGGCGCCCGCAAAATTCCCGCCCCGGCCGGCCGGCGCCGCCGCCGCAGCCGGGACAGTCTGGAGCTCCACATGAACGTTGCCGATCTCAAGGGCAAGACGATCGCCCTGCTCGCCTCGGGCGGCCTCGACACCTGCACGGTGACCTACTGGCTGAAGGAGAACGGCGTCGACGTCGTCTGCTTCACGGCCGACCTCGGGCAGCCGGACGAGACGGATTTCGGCGCCATCGAGACCAGGATGCGAGCCTGCGGGGCGACCGACTTCGTCGGCGTCGACCTGAAGGAGCATGTCGCCGGCCTCGGCCTCGAGGGCATCCAGGCCCAGGCCTGCTACGAGAGCCGCTACTGGAACGTGACCGGCCTCGGCCGCCAGGCGACGACGGCCGGCATCCTGCCCGAGGTCAAGAAGAAGGGCCTCTCCGTCCTCGCCCACGGCGCCACCGGCCGCGGCAACGACCAGGTCCGCTTCCAGCTGATCTCGAACATGCTGGAGCCCTCGATCGAGGTCTATGCCCCGTGGCGCGACCAGGAGTTCCTGAACCGCTTCCAGGGCCGCTCGCAGATGATCGACTATTGCGAGCAGCACGGGCTGCCGATCAAGGCCTCGCGCGACAAGCCCTACTCGACCGACGCCAACCTGCTCGGCCTGACGCACGAGGCCGGCCGCCTGGAATCGCTGGAGACCCCGGCCCAGTTCGTGACGCCCGAAATGGGCGTGTGGGCCAAGGATGCGCCCGACCAGGGCGAGGACTTCACGGTCCGCTTCGAGAACGGCCGCCCGGTGTCCGTCAACGGCCAGCCGGTCGACACCCTGAAGGCGTTCCTGGCGGCGAACGCGGTCGCCGGCCGGCACGGCGTCGGCATCGGCCTGCACATGGTCGAGAACCGCTTCGTCGGCATCAAGTCGCGCGGCGTCTACGAGCAGCCCGGCATCGAACTGCTCGGCACCTGCTACGGCTTCCTCGTCCAGCTCGTGCTGGATCGCCGCGGCCGCGAGCTGTTCGGCACCCTGGGCGACCTCTTCGCCAAGCAGGTCTACCAGGGCTACTACAACGACCTCTGCTCGCAGATGATCCGCAGCGCGGTCGGCGAGGTCAGCCGGCTGGTGACCGGCACCGTCACCGTCCATTGCTACAAGGGCCAGGTGTCCTACGTGAAGACCGAGGCGGTGCCGCGCTCGCTCTACAGCAACGACAGCTCGATGGAGGCCGAGGGCTCCTTCGACCATCGCGATTCCGAGGGCTTCCTGCGCGTGCTCGCAGTCCACGCGCGGGCCCTCGCCAACGTCGGCCAGGTCCGGCGCTGAACAGCCGGAACGGGGCCGGCCGGCATGGCCGGCCCCGCCGGTTCTCCTAGCGTCCCGGGAAGAACGAGACGTTCTTCAGGATGCGGTTCTCCTGGTGGGAGAAATAGGGCGCGGCCTTCTTGATCCAGGCCTGCCAGGCCGGGTCCGCCTGCA
>NZ_JAYSFE010000019.1:0-49801 GCF_041913585.1 Allostella sp. | reverse complement strand
TGCACCATCTCGTCGGCGTGCGGGTGGTACATGAAGGTGCCGGGGCGGCGGGCGATGAATTCGTAGACGAAGGTCTTGCCCGGCGGGATCTGCGGCTGGTTGAGGCCGCCCACCCCGTCCATGCCGTTGGGCAGGCGCTGGCCGTGCCAGTGGATGGTGGTGTGCTCGGGCAGGCGGTTGGTGACGAAGATGCGCACGCGGTCGCCTTCCACCACCTCGATCGTCGGCCCCGGCGACTGGCCGTTGTAGCCCCACAGCCGCGCCACCATGCCGGGCGCGATCTCGCGCTCGACCGGCTCGGCGACGAGGTGGAACTCCTTCCAGCCGTCGCGCATCCGCCACGGCAGCGTCCAGCCGTTGAGGGTGGCGACCGGCTGGTAGGGACGGCCGTTCGGCGGCTGGAGCGGTGCCTGGGTGTCGGCCGAGGGTTGGATCACCGGGTCGGGCAGGGTGGCGACCGCGCCGCGGGGCAGGGCAGTGGCGGCGGCGACGGCGGCGGCACCGCCGGCGAGGAGGCTGCGGCGAGGGATCATGGGTTCGGCCTCGGGGTCAGTGGGCGCCGCCGGGGCGGCGTGCGGCCAGGGCGGGGGTGGATTCGCGGCCGCCGGCCACGGCACCGCCGAGGAGGGCCGCGTCGAGTGCCGCCTCGGCCTCCCACCAGTCGCGCTCGGCCTCGATCGTGGCGACCACGGCGGCGATCTGGTCGCGTGCATCGGCCAGCAATTCGAAGACCCCGACCAGCATCCCGTTGTAGCGCAGCAACTGCTCGTCCGAGATCGCCTTGCGGCCGGGAACGACGGTGCGGCGGTAGTGCTGCACGAGGTCCCAGGCGAGGCGGTACTCCTCGTAGCGCTCGCGCACCTCTGACCGCGCGGCGACCGCCGTCCCGGCGAGGTGGTGGACCGCCGCCATGTAGGTGTGCTCGGCCTGGGCGACCCGGGTGGTGCCGAAGTCGAAGATCGGCACCGTGACGGCGATCTCGTAGCCGCGCGCGATCGGCGACCCGGTCTCCCGCTTGTCCTGCCAGCCGGTTTCCAGCACGTTGACGAAGCGGGTCGCCTGGGTGAGGCCGTAGCTGCGGGCCAGGCCCTCGGCTTCCAGCCGGGCGATGCGGACGTCGATCCGCCCGGCCATGGCCTTCGCCTCCAGATCGCTGCGCTCCGGCAGCTTCGCCGGCGGCTCGGGCAGGCGGTCGGGCAGGCGGATCTCCGGGGCCGAGCCCCAGAGGCCGAGCGCGCGCGCGAGGCGCTCGCGGGCGGCGGTCCGCGCCCGCCGGGCGCGCGCGTACTGGACCAGCAGTTCGGCCCGGAAGACCTGCTCGCGCGCCTGCTGCAGCCGGCCGTAGGTGCCGGCGAGGCCGAGCCGCCGCGCCATCTCGGCGCTCGCCTCGGCGGATTCCTTCGCCTGCTCCATGTAGGCCAGGATCTGCTCGGCGGCGACCGCGCCGACGAAGGCGAGGCGGGCCTCGTTCGCCGTCCGCAGCACCGCGTCCAGCGCCTCCAGCTTCGCCTGCTCCCAGCGCCGGTCCTCGATCGCGGCGGCGATCGGCAGCGTCAGGAGCCCGAGGACATCGAGCGTCACCGCCCGCTCCAGTTCCAGGACCCCGCCGCCCCGGAGGCGCCCGAAGGAGAAGCCGGGGTTGGGCGGCGTCAGCGCCGCGACCATCGCCGCGGCCGAGAGGCCGAGGCGGTGATAGTCGGCCTGGAGGCCGCGGTTGTTGAGGAGCGCGACGGCGACGGCGCCGTCGGCGGTCAGGGGTTCGGACAGGATCGCCTCGACCCGCGCGCGGGCCGCCTTGCGCTCGTCCTCGGTGCGGATCCATTGGACGTTCTGGGCGATCTCCGGGCCGATCGCCTCCTGCGCTTCGGCCCGGACCGCGGCGAAGCCGCGTTCCTCGACGAGCCCGGCGCAGGCCGACAGCAGCAGCGGCAGTGCCGCGACGGCGGCGCGCTTCACGGCCGTGCCTGCCGGCTGCCGCCCGTCCCGTCGCCGTCGGGCGCCGGGGGCTCGCGGAGATGGCCCGCCGCGCCGCCGAGCCGGCGGACGAGGTCGTTGGTTTCCCGCCACGGCCGCGGCTCGGCGACGGCGAAGGCGGGTTGGCCGGCGAACGGCGACCGATAGGCAGGCGTGGCCGCCCGATGCGTCGGATCGGCGGGGTCGTCGGCGGCGAAGGGGGCTGCGGGCGCACAGGCGGCGAGCATGGATGCGGCCGCCGCCGCACACAGTAGCCCCGATCGCAGAAGCGCCGCCCGCATGCCCTTGCCTCCGCCGGACCATCCGGCATCGGCGAAAGTGGCGCGACGGCGTTGCGCGCGCGTATCGCGAATGTAACGGAGTATTGCGGGACGCCTATGCCGGAGCCGGGGCGCCGGCGATCGCGGCCAGCCCCGACCAGCCGTGGAACCCGACATAGAGGCCGACCGCGATCATCAGCAGGGCCGAAAGGTATGGCGCGCGGCGCGCCAGCGTGCCGAACCAGGTCCAGCGCCGCGCCGCGCCGCGCACGCTGAGCGCGGCCGCCGCGCCGACCGCGACCAGCGTGAGCGCGAGCCCGATCGAGAAGCACAGCACGAGCGCGAACCCGACCGTCAGTTCCCGCAACTGGAGGCAGAGCACCAGCACGGTGATCGCGGCCGGGCACGGGATCAGGCCGCCCGTCAGCCCGAACAGGACGATCTGCCAGTTGGTCACGGCACGATCGGCGAAGCGGCGGCGGATGTCGTTGGCGTGGGCCAGTTCGTGCGCGTCCTGGTAGCCGTCCGTCGCAATCCGGAGCCCGCGGACTTCCTCGTGCAGGTGATCGTGGGCCGGGGAATCGGCCGCCACGAAGGAGAGATCGTAGTCGTGCGTGTGGTTGCCGTGGCCGAGGCTGATCCGTGCCATGAACTCGTGGGGCTCGGGGATTGGGTCGACCGATTCCAGGCAATCGCCCCGCGCGACGAGCGCAAAGGCCTGGCGGTCGGCGCTCGGGCGCTCGGTCACGATCGCCACGTCGTCGGCCGGCCACGGCCGGCCGCTCTCGCTGCGGATGCGCCACCGCGGGCGCCCGTCGTCCTCGAAGATCTCGACCGCGATCACGCCGTGGCCGGTGTCGATCCGGCGCGTCGCGGCTCCGTGGCCATGGTGGTCATGACCGTGCACCTGGTGCGCGTGGCCGTGGTGCGCGTGGCCGTCGGTCGTGCCATGGCCGTCGGGCGGGTCGGCCAGTTCCGCCCGCGCGCGGTCCTGCCACACCCGCCAGAACATCCAGAGGGCGATGGCGATGATGATCGCGGCCGAGGCGAGCTGGAAATAGGGCTCGAACGTCTCCGCCTGGACGTCCCGCCACAGGTAGAGACCGCCCAGCGCGATCACCCAGACGACCAGCGTGTGCGAGACCGTCGCGGCGATCCCGAGCATCGCCGCCTGTCGCACGGTGCCGCGGATGGCGACGATGAAGGCGGCCATCATGGTCTTGGAGTGGCCGGGCTCGAGCCCGTGCAGCGCCCCCAGAAGAATGGCGCTCGGGACGAACAGCCAGGCCTGCAGCGACCCCTGCCGGATCAGTTCGGCGAACCCGGACATCTCGGCCTCAGAGATACTTCGTGATTTCCTTGAACTCCTCGACCGACCGGCGCTGCTCGCGCGGCATCGCGCCGGAGACATGCTCCAGGCAATGGTCGAGGTGGTCCTGGATCAGCGTCCTCTTGGCCTGCCCGATCGCCTTCTCGACGGCGTGCAGTTGCTGCGCGACGTCGAGGCAGGGGCGCTGTGCGTCGATCATCCCGACGATCGCGCGGAGATGCCCTTCGGCGCGCTTCAGCCGCTTGACGATCTCCGGATGGCTCTGGTGGACGTGCGTGTCTGACATGCGCACATCCTATCCCCCCCCATAGGATATGGCAAGGGGCCACGGAGCGCGGCCGGCCGGTCGCCACCGGCCGCGCCCCGCCGGCCCGGATGGCGTCAGCCGCCGATCGGCTGGCCGAACGCGTCCCAGGTCTTGCCGTTGAAACGCATCAGCTGCATCTGCTCGATCGGATAGAAGTCGTCGGGCCCGGTGTTGATGGTGATGCCCGGCAGCAGCATCGGATGGCTGACGTTCTTCAGGTTGGCGGCCTGGCGCATGACGTTGTCGCGCGTCAGGTCGTCGCCGCACTGCTTCAGGACCTGCACCAGCGTCTGGGCGACGGTGTAGCCGTAGACGTTGAAGGTGTCGGTGAGGTTGGCGTCGGGATTGTACTTCTTCATCCATGCCAGCCAGTCGAGATAGCCCGGGTCCTTGACCCATTGCGGGTCGGTCGGGTCCTTGAGGTAGTAGGAGCTGACGAGGCCGACCGACTTCTCCAGTCCGGCCGGCGTCAGCACCGAGCCGACCGAGTTCGAGACGTTGTTGAGGAAGTGCAGCGGCTTCCAGTCGATGTCGTAGGCCTTGCGGATCGCCTGCGCCGCGAACTTCGGCGTGGTGATGTTGAAGAAGGTGTCGGCGCCGGACGCCTTCAGGGTCACCATCTGGGAGTCGACGGTCGGGTCGGTGACCTCGTAGGAGGCTTCGGCGACGATCATCGACGCCTTGGCGCCGAGCCCGTCCTTGAAGCCCTTGAGGTAATCCTTGCCGTAGTCGTCGTTCTGGTAGAGCACGGCGATCTTGGCGGCCGGCTTGTTCTCCAGGATATGGCGGGCGTAGATGCGGCCCTCGGTCTGGTAGTTGGGCTGCCAGCCCATCGTCCACGGATAGTGCTTGGGGTCGCCCCACTTGGTGGCGCCGGTGGCGACGAAGAGCTGCGGCACCTTCTTGGCGTTCATGTACTTGTGGATCGCCGTGTTCGACGGCGTGCCGAGCGGCTGGAAGACCAGAAGGACCTGGTCCTGCTCGACGAGACGGCGGGTCTGCTCGACCGCCTTGGGCGGGCTGTAGCCGTCGTCGAGCGTGATGTAGGTGATCTTGCGCCCGTTGATGCCGCCCTCGTCGTTGACCTTGGCGAAATAGGCGCCGATCGCCTTGCCGATCGCGCCATAGGCCGAGGCCGGGCCGCTGTAGGGGTTGACGTTGCCGACCTTGATCTCGGTGTCGGTGGCGCCGGGACTGTACTTCTTCTGGGCCGCCGCCGGATGGGCGGCGAGCGCCGTGGCGAGGGCCAGCGGCAGGGCGAGGGTCCGGATACGCATGGTACGTCTCCTCTCGGGCGCGGTCGTCGTTCAGGGGCCGGGCGGCGCCCTGCCGAGGCGGGCGGCTGCCGCGCGCAGCAGGCCCGCCACTCCGGTCGGCATCAGGTACATGCAGGCGATGAGGAAGAGGCCGTAGATGGCCCACGGCGCCGCCTTGGAGATCTGGTCGGCGACGTTGGGGATGAACTGGATGAAGAGGGCGCCCCAGATCGCGCCCGACAGCGAGGCGAGCCCGCCGACCACGATCCCGACCAGGAGGGTGATCGACAGGAAGAGGGTGAAGCTGTCGGGGGCGACGAACTGCACGACGATGGCGCCGAGGGCGCCGGCGACGCCGGTGAACATGGCGCTGACGCCGAAGGTCATCGACTTGCAGAAGGCGATGTCGACGCCCATCGCCTCGGCCGCCGTCGGATGCTCGCGGATGGCGACCAGCGCGCGCCCGATGCGGCCCGCCAGCAGGTTGCGGGCGAGCCAGAACATCGCCAGCGCCACCGCCAGGGTGAAGAAGTAGAGCCACTGGTCCTGGTCGAGCGGCAGGCCGAAGGGCGCGTCGGGCTTGAGGATGACGATGCCCTGGACGCCGCCCGTCCATTGCTCCAGATGCTTGGATTTTAGGAGCTGCGGCGTCGCCAGCGCCAGCGCGAAGGTGGCGAGCGCCAGGTAGAGCCCCTCCAGGCGGAGCGCCGGCAGGCCGAAGAGGAAGCCGGCGCCGAGGCAGACGAGGCCGGCCGCCGGGATCGTCGCCCAGTAGGGCACGTCCCAGCGGTCCATCAGGATGGCCGCGACATAGGCGCCGATGGCGTAGAAGGCACCGTGGCCGAGCGAGATCTGGCCGTTCCAGCCGGTCAGGATGTTGAGGCCGACGAGCGCGATCGCATAGGTCAGCGCCGAGGTGAGCTGGAAGATGCGGTAGCTGGAGACGAGGAACGGCAGCAGGCAGGCGAGGAGCAGCAGCAGCAGCGCCAGTCCGACGCGGCGGCCCTGCGGTCCGAGGAGGCGGTCCATCGCCCTAGACCCGGTGCACCAGGACCCGGCCGAAGAGGCCGGAGGGGCGGACCACGAGGACGCCGACGATCAGCACCAGGGCCACCGTCAGCTTGAGCTCGGTGCCGACGAGATAGGCGCCCGAGAGGTTCTCCAGCACCCCCACCGCGAAGCCGCCGGCGACGGCGCCGGCCGGGTTGTCGATGCCGCCGAGCAGCGCCCCGGCGAAGCCGTAGAGCAGGATGCCGGCCATCATGTTGGGGTCGAGGAAGACGATCGGCGCCACCATCATCCCGGCGACGGCGCCGATCGCGGCCGCGAGCCCCCAGCCGAGCGCCAGCATCCAGCCGACGCGGATGCCGACGAGCCGGCTCGAGACCGGGTTCTGGGCGGCCGCCCGCATGGCGAGGCCGAGCGGGGTGAAACGGAAGAAGAGGAAGAGCGCCAGCAGCACCCCCATCGTCACCGCCATGACGCCCAGCTCGTGGGCCGAGACGTAGCCGCCGAGGATGGTCCGCGCCGGGAACGGGCTGGGGAAGCTCTTGATCGTGTAGGTGTAGATCCAGCCGGCGACGCTGTTGAGGATCACCAGCAGGCCGATGAAGACGATGACGACCGCCAGCACCGGCGCCTTCTCCACCGGCCGGATGACGATGCGCTCGATGGCGATGCCGAGGACGAAGGAGAGGGCGACGGTGCCGCCGAAGGCGACCCAGTAGGGCAGGCCGGCGCCGATCATGGTCCAGGCGAGATAGGTCGAGAACATCGCCATCTCGCCCTGGGCGAAGTTCACGAGGTGCGTCGCCTGGTAGATCATCACCAGCGCCAGCGCGACGATGGCGTAGATGCCGCCCGTCGCCAGCCCGGACAGGACCTGATGCAGGAAGGCTTCCATCCGCGGGCCTCGCCTCTCTCAGTAGCCGAGATAGGAGCGGCGGACGGCGTCGTCGGCACGGAGCTCCTCGGCCGAGCCGCCGACGACGAGCCGCCCGGTCTCCAGGAGATAGGCGCGGCTCGCGAGTTCGAGCGCGAGGTTGGCGTTCTGCTCGACCAGCAGGATCGCCACCCCCTCCTCGCGGTTCACCATGCGCATGATGCGGAAGATCTCGCGCACGACGAGCGGCGCCAGGCCGAAGGACGGCTCGTCCATCAGCATCAGCTTCGGCCGCAGCATCAGCGCGCGGGAGATCGCCAGCATCTGCTGCTCGCCGCCGGACAGCGTGCCCGCCTGCTGCCGGCGGCGCTCGCGCAGCACGGGGAAGAGGTCGAAGACGCGGTCGAAGTCGCGCGCCACGCCGGCCGGGTCGCGCCGCGAATAGGCGCCGAGGCGGAGATTCTCCTCGACCGACAGGTGGACGAAGGTGCCGCGGCCGTCCGGGACGTGGGCGATGCCGCGCCGGGCGATGTCCTCGGCGGCCAGCCGGTCGATGCGCTCGCCGGCGAACCGCACCTCCCCCTGCGGCCGGATCAGGCCCGAGACGGCGCGCAGGGTGGTCGTCTTGCCGGCGCCGTTGGCCCCGAGGATGGTGGCGACGCCGCCCGCCGGCACCGCGAAGTCGAGCCCGTGCAGCACCGGGGAGGCGCCGTAGCCCGCCGTCAGGCCCGTCGCCTCCAGGATCGCCGTCACGCGGCGTGCTCGCCGAGATAGGCGCGGACGACGCCGGGGTCGGCGCGGACCATGGCCGGCGGGCCGTCGGCGATGATGCGGCCGAAGTTCAGCGCGACCACCTGGTCCGACACGGTCATCACCAGGTTCATGTGGTGCTCGACCAGCAGCACGGTGACGCCGAGCCGGTCGCGGATGTCGCGGATGCGGGTGCGGAGCTGGTCGACCTCCTCGTGGTTGAGGCCGCCCGCCGGCTCGTCGAGCAGCAGCAGCTTCGGCCGCGTCACCAGCGCGCGGGCGAGCTCGACCCGCTTCTGGGTGCCGAAGGGCAGGGCGGCGACCGGGTGGTGGGCGACCGGTCCCAGGTCCAGCAGGTCGATCAGGCGCTCCGCCTCCGCCCGCAGGTCGGCCTCCTCGCGCGCGACTGGCCGCAGGCCCAGCGCATGGGCGAGGAAGCCCGCCCGCATCCGGCAATGGCCGCCGACCCGGACGTTGTCGAGCACCGACATGGCGCGGAAGAGGGCGAGGTTCTGGAAGGTGCGGCCGATCCCGAGCTGGGCGATGCGGTGGCGCGGCACGTCCAGGAGCGGCCGTCCCTCGAAGGCAATGGTGCCGGAGCTCGGGCGGTAGAGCCGGCTCAGGCAGTTGAAGAGGGTGGTCTTGCCGGCCCCGTTCGGCCCGATCAGGCCGGTGATGGCACCGGCGCGCACGTCGAACCCGACGCCGTCGAGGGCGACGATGCCCCCGAAACGGATCGACAGGTCGCGCACGCTGAGAAGGGGTGTCCCCTCCGCCGCCATGTGCCGTTCCCCCCGCTCGCCCGCCGGTTGTCCCGGCGGTCCGGCCGCGATTCGTCGCGTGCCTTATGGGGCGATAGTGCCCGACCCGGCGGCGGCCGGCAACCGGCCTGCCGGCGCGGCGCTATTTCGCCAGCCGCGTCGCCACGACGGGCCGGCCCTCGAGGGTGCGATGCACCGGGCACTTGTCGGCGATCTCCAGGATCTTCGCCTCCAGGTCCGGGGCGATGCCGCCGTCGATCGCGATCACCCGCTCGATCCGGTCCACCATGCCCTGGCGGGCCTCGCATTCCGCGCAGTCGCGCGCATGGAGCTTCGCATGGTCGAGCGCCACCGAGATCCGGCCGAGCGACAGCCCCTTGCGCTCGGCATACATGCGCAGCGTCATGGCCGTGCAGGCGCCGAGCGCCGACAGCAGGAGGTCGTAGGGATTGGGCCCGGCATCCTCGCCGCCGACGGCGACGGGCTCGTCGGCCGTCAGCCGGTGGCGCCCCGCCCGGACCTCCTGCACGAACCGACCGGTGCCGCGCTCCGTGACCGTGACGCGGGCGGTCGCGGCCACGTCGGCGGCGGCCGGGGCGGGGTCGAGATAGCGCGTCGCCCATTCGGCGATCATCCGCCCGGCGAAGATGCCGTCCTCGCGCCGGGTCAGCAGGTGGTCGGCGCCGTCGAGGCCGAGGAAGCTCTTGGGATGGCGGGCGGCGACGAAGATGCGGGTCGCCTCGGCGATCCCGACCACCGCGTCGAGCGGCGCGTGGCAGACGAGGAGCGCGCGGTGCAGGCGGGCGATCCGCTCGCCGAGGTCGTGGCGCTCGAGGTCGGCCAGGAACGCCGCCGACAGCCGGAACGGCCGGTCGCCGACGACCACCTCGACCGTCCCGTCCGTCCCGGCCGACGGCCGACCCAGGCCCTCCCACAGATGGGCGGGCGAGAAGGGGGCGCCGATGGTGGCGACGGCACGCACCTCGGGGAGCAGTTCGGCCGCGGCGAGCACGGCGGTGCCGCCGAGGCTGTGGCCGACCAGCAGGGCGGGCGGCAGTCCGATGCCGCGGAGGTGCCGCGCGGCGGCCGCGATGTCCTCGACATTGCCGGCGAAGCCCGAGTTGGCGAAGTCGCCGTCGCTGCCGCCGAGGCCGGTGAAATCGAAGCGCAGGACGGCGAAGCCGCGCTCGGTCAGGCCGGCGGCGACGCGCGCGGCGGCCAGGGAATCCTTGGAGCAGGTGAAGCAGTGGGCGAAGAGCGCCGTCGCCCGCGGCGTCCCGACCGGCCGGTCGAGACGCGCGGCCAGCGCGGCGCCGCCCGATCCGGGAAAGGTGAAGCGTTCGCCCGCCATATCGCCCTCCGACCATCCTCGGTCCCGGCTCTCATGTGGCCCGGCTCTCATGTGGCCCGGCTCTGATGTGGCCCGGCGCGGCGGCCGGGGCAATGGCGAAGCCGCCGAAGCCGGCCCGGTGCGAAGATTGCATGCCGTACCGCAGGGGCGAGCGGGCCCCGGCTTCGGAGCCAGACCGTCCATGGACCTGCTGCCCGTCCTCCTGCACCTCTCGGCCATCCACATCCTGATGGCGATGATCCCGGGGCCGAACACGGTCGTCGTCAGCTACTGCTCGGCAGCGATGTCGCGGGGAGCCGGGCTGCGCGCGGCCGCGGGGATCGGCGTCGCCACCTTCGTCTGGGTCGGCCTCAGTCTCGCCGGGATCGGCCTCCTGCTGGCGGCGGCGGGCGACCTCTACCTTGCACTGCGGCTCGCCGGCGCCGCCTACCTCGTCCATGTCGGCTGGCGCATGCTGCGCGCGGCCCGGCGGGCCGCGCCGGACGCGACCGGGCCCCGTGCCGGGCGGGCGGTGCCGGGGGCGCGCTCGCCCTTCCTGGCCGGGCTTGCGACGACGCTGAGCAACCCCAAGTCTGCGGTGTTCTGGACCAGCGTCTTCGCCCTGCTGGTGCCGGCGGATGCGCCCGCCTGGTTCCTGGCGGCGGCCGTGGCGCTGGTCACGGTGCAGTCGCTCGTCTGGTACGCGGCGGTCGCGCTGGCGCTGTCGACCCCGCTCGCCCGCAGCCACTATCGCCGGCTCACGGCCTGGCTCGACCGGGTGGCGGGGGTGGTGATGATCGCACTGGGTCTTCGGTTGGCCGACGAGGTCCGGGTCGAACTGGTCGCGCGGATGCCGTAGCGCGGCGGCGCGGCAGCGTCCCGCGACCTGTTGCACGCGGGCCGCGGGTCGGCCTGCGATTCGGCGCGGGTGCTGGCGCGCCGGCGCCATGCGCTGTAAGAGGAACGGTTGGATCATTGCTGGAGAAATGGGCCGGCCGCCCGTGCGCGGGCGCCGACGGCCCGTCCCGAGGAAACGAACATGCCGCAGAAATGGACCCCGGACGGCTGGCGTTCGAAGCCGGCGAAGCACCTGCCCCAGTATCCCGACCAGGTCGCGCTCGCCCGGGTCGAGGACACGCTTCGCAGCTACCCGCCGCTGGTCTTCGCCGGCGAGGCGCGGCGGCTGAAGGCGGCGCTCGGCAAGGTCGCCGAGGGCAAGTCCTTCCTGCTGCAGGGCGGCGACTGCGCCGAGAGCTTCGCCGAGTTCCATCCGAACAACATCCGCGACACGTTCCGGGTCCTGCTGCAGATGGCGGTCGTGCTGACCTACGGCGCCGCCTGCCCGGTGGTGAAGGTCGGCCGCCTCGCCGGCCAGTTCGCCAAGCCGCGCTCGTCGCCGGTCGAGGAAATCGGCGGCGTGACGCTGCCGAGCTATCTCGGCGACAACATCAACGGCATCGAGTTCACGCCGGAGGCCCGGACCCCCGATCCGGAGCGCATGGTGCGCGCCTACAGCCAGTCGGCGGCGACCCTCAACCTGCTGCGGGCCTTCGCCCAGGGCGGCTATGCCGACCTGCACCAGGTGCATCGCTGGAACCTCGGCTTCGTCGACCGCAGCCCGCTCGGCGAGCGCTATCGCGAACTGGCCAACCGGCTGACCGAGACGCTGGAGTTCATGGCCGCCTGCGGCCTGACCTCGGAGACGACGCCGCAGATCCGCGAGACGGACTTCTTCACCTCGCACGAGGCGCTGCTGCTGCCCTACGAGCAGGCGATGACGCGGATCGATTCGACGACCGGTGACTGGTACGGCGTCTCGGCGCACATGCTGTGGGTCGGCGACCGCACCCGCCAGCCGGACGGCGCCCACATCGAGTTCCTGCGCGGGGTCAAGAACCCGATCGGCATGAAGGTCGGTCCGTCCATGGACACCGACGAACTGATCCGGCTCTGCGACATCCTCAACCCCGAGAACGAGGCGGGCCGCCTGACGCTCATCGTCCGCATGGGCCACGACAAGGTCGCGCAAAAGCTGCCCCCCATCCTGCGCGCGGTGAAGCGCGAGGGCCGCAAGGTGGTGTGGAGCTGTGACCCCATGCACGGCAACACCATCAAGTCCCCCACCGGCTTCAAGACCCGTCCCTTCGACCGCGTGCTGGCCGAGGTGCGGACCTTCTTCGCCGTCAACCAGGCCGAGGGCACCCATCCGGGCGGCGTCCATTTCGAGATGACCGGCCAGGACGTCACCGAATGCACGGGCGGCGCGCAGGCGATCAGCGACAGCGACCTGTCGGACCGCTACCACACCCATTGCGATCCCCGCCTCAACGCCAGCCAGGCCCTCGAACTCGCCTTCCTGCTCGCCGAGCAGCTCAAGGCCGAGCGGCTCGGGCTGGCCCGCCAGCCGGCGGCGGCCAGCGCCTGAGCCGGCGCGACTTCGAACGATGCCCGCAGACGGGGTCGGGGCCGCGCCGGCTGGCGCGGTCCCCTCGCCGGCCGCCGACCAGGTCGCGCGGCTGGCCGACAAGTACTTCCTCAAGACCAAGGAGACGGTGGGCCGCTTCGGCGACACGGCCGTGACCTACGCCGTCTTCATGCGGCGGCCGGTCATCTGCACGCCGCGGCTGGCGGTGCAGTGGCTGGAGGCGATGGCGGCCGCCCGTGGCGTCGCCTTCGACATCCGCCTGCCGCATGCCGAGGGCGCCTGGGTCGGCGCCGGCGAGCCGCTGATGATGCTGTCCGGGCCGCTCTACCATCTGGTCGACCTGGAGACGATCTACCTGCAGAAGCTGGGTCCGGCGTGCGTCGCCGCCTACAACGCCTACCAGATGTGCGTCGACCTGCCGAACGTCGCGTTCCTCGCCATGGATGCCCGGCACTGCGCCGGTTCGGAGATGGCGGACATGATGGCCTACGCCGCCAGCGTCGGCTCGTCGGCGGCCCGGCGCGACGCCGGCGCCCGCGGCTTCATCGGCAACGCCACCGACGCGACCGCCCACCATTTCGGCAACGAGCGTGGCATGGGGACGATGCCGCACGCGCTCATCGGCTATGCCGGATCGACGGTGCGCGCCGCGGAGATGTACCACGAGGCCTTCCCCGACGAGGCGATGACGGTGCTCGTCGACTATTTCGGGCAGGAGGTGACGGACGCGATCGCCGTCTGCCGCCGCTTCCCCGAGATCGCGGCGTCCGGCCGGCTCGCCTTCCGGCTCGACACCCATGGCGGGCGCTATGTCGAGGGGCTCGACCTCAACAGTTCCTACGCCGTGCTCGACCGCCATGCGCCGCGCGCCATCAAGGGCTACCGCACCGAGACCGAACTGCGCCACCTGGTCGGTACCGGTGTCTCGGCGGCGGCGATCTGGCACCTGCGCGAGCGGCTCGACGAGGCGGGCTTCCGCGAGGCGCGCATCGTCGCCAGTTCCGGCTTCACGCCGGCCAAGTGCAAGGCGATGGCGATCGCCGAGACGCCGGTCGACGTCATCGGTACCGGGTCCTACCTGCCCGAGACCTGGACCGAGACCTATGCCACCGCCGACATCGTCTCCTATGGCGGCAAGCCGAGCGTGAAGGTGGGCCGCGAGTTCCTGCTGCGCTATCTCGATCGCTGACGGGCGGCCGTCGGCCGCCGGGAGGAGGGGGCATGGGGCGAGCCGGATGGTTGGGACTGGCGGTGGCGCTGCTGACGGCGGCGGCGCCGCACCTGCGGGCGGCGGAACTGCCGATCGTCGACGCGCATCTCCACTACAGCGCCGATGCCTGGGAGTTCCTGCCCCCCGAGGACGCCATCCGCATCCTGCGCGAGGCCGGCATCCGCCGCGCGCTGGTGTCGAGTTCGAGCGACGACGGCACCCAGAAGCTCCATGCCGTCGCGCCCGACCTGATCGTCCCGGAACTGCGACCCTACCGGCGGCGCGGCGAGCTCTCGACCTGGATGCACGATCCCTCGATCATCGCGCATCTGGAGGACCGGCTCGCCCGCTTCCGCTATGTCGGCATTGGCGAGTTCCACGTCTACGGTGCCGATGCCGACCTGCCGGTGGTGCGCCGGGTGGTGGAACTGGCGCGCCAGCACGGCCTCTTCCTCCACGCCCATTCCGACGCGGCGGCGGTCGAGCGCCTGTTCCGCCACGATCCGGCGGCACGCATCCTCTGGGCGCATGCCGGATTCGACGCACCGGCCAACGTCCGAGCCATGCTGGAACGCCACCCGAACCTGTGGTGCGACCTCGCCTTCCGCAGCGACCATGCCCGGGATGGCCGCGTCGACCCCGAATGGCTGGCCGTCTTCGAGGCCTTCCCGGACCGGTTCATGGTCGGCACCGACACGTTCGCGCCGGAGCGCTGGCACTATGTCGGCCGCCACGCCGCGTGGTCGCGGCAATGGCTGGCGACCCTGCCGGCCGGCCTCGCCGAGCGCATCGCCTGGCGCAACGCCGATGCGCTCTTCGGCGCCTTCCCGGCCGGGCGGGGGCAGTGAGGCTGGCGGCGGCCGTGCTCCTGGCGCTCGCGCCGACCGCGGCCGCCGCCTGCGGCGACGCCCCGGAACGGGACGGGACGCGCCGCATCGCGGCCGCCGGCTATGCGCTGAGCTTCCGGATGGAACCGCCGACCCCGGTGCCGGGCCGGCCGTTCCGGATGCGGGTGGCGACCTGCGCCGCGGGCGGCGCGCCGGCGCCGGCGCTGGTCCGGGTCGGGGCCTGGATGCCCGAGCACGGGCACGGCATGAACTACGCCCCGAGCCTCGTGCGCGAGGCGGACGGTGCCTGGCGGGTCGAGGGCATGATGTTCCACATGGCGGGCCGCTGGCAGATCGCCTTCGACCTCGGCAGTCCCGTCCGGACCGAGCGGCTGACCGCGGAGGAGACGGTCGAGTGACGCGGCCGGGCCGGCGGGCGCGGCTCGTCCCATGGCTGGCCGTTCTCGTCCTGATCGTCGTGGCGGCGGTCCGGCCGGCGGCCGCGGACGGGCTGGCAGCCGACGAGACCGCCCGCATCCTGCGCCACGGCCCGTGGCCCGAGCCGTGGCGGCGCGATGGCGGCAACCGCCTGTCGGGCGATGCCGCCGCGGCGGAACTGGGTCGGGCACTCTTTTTCGACCCGCGCCTGTCGGCGGGCGGCGGCGTCGCCTGCGCCACCTGCCACCGGCCCGAGCGGGCCTGGGCCGACGGCCTCGCGCGCAGCGTCGGCATTGCCCGGATGGATCGCAACGCGCCGTCGCTGCTCGATGCCCGCGGGCGGCGCTGGTTCGGCTGGGACGGGGCCGCCGACAGCCTGTGGGCGGCGAGCCTGCGCCCGATCCTCGAACCCGGCGAGATGGGCGGCTCGGTTGCGGGCGTAGCGGCACTGCTGCGCGCCGACCCGCACCTCTCGGAACTCCACCGGCGGCTGCCCGCGCCGACGGGCCCGACCGACGACCTCGCGCTCGCGGTCGATGCCGCCAAGGCGCTGGCCGCCTTCCAGGAGACGCTGACCAGCGGCCGCACGCCCTTCGACCGCTTCCGCGACGGCCTCGCCGCCGGCGACGCCGCGGCCGTCGCCCGCTATCCGGCCGATGCCCTCCGCGGCCTCCGGACCTTCGTCGGCCGCGGCAACTGCAGCCTCTGCCACGCCGGTCCGGCCTTCAGCCACGGCGAGTTCGAGGATGTCGGCGTCGGCTATTTCCTGGAGCGCGGCCGTGTCGATCCCGGCCGGGCGGGGGGCGTCGAGCGGCTGCGCGCCAGCCCGTTCACCCGCCTCGGCCGCTGGAACGACGGCGGCGATGCGACGGCGACGCGGCACCTCGACCCGCAGCACCGCGACTTCGGGCTGTTCCGGGTGCCGTCGCTGCGCAACGTCGCGGCGACGGCGCCCTACATGCATGACGGCCGCCTCGCCACCCTGGCCGACGTCGTCCGGCACTATTCGGAGGTCGACGAGGAGCGCCTGCATGCCGACGGCAGCCGCCTCGTCCGGCCGCTGCGCCTCGGTCCGACGGAGCAGGCGGACCTCGTCGCCTTCCTGCGGACGTTGTCGCCGGAGTGACTATCCGAGAGACGGTCGGGCCGGGCGCCGCCGTCGCGGCTGGCCGCGCAGGATGCGGTAGCCGATCCAGGCCGCGGCGAGGCTGGCGGCGACGATGGCGGCGCCGAGCAGGACCCAGCCGGAATCGTGGATGGCGCTGAGGTCGCCCAGTCCCTTGGCGGCGGCCCAGCCGGGCGCCAGCATCGCCGGTACCCAGACGATGGCCGAGGTGATGTTGGCGAACTGGAACTTGCGGTTGCTCATCAGCATCGTCCCCGCCACCAGCGGGATCGTCGACCGGATCGGGCCGAGGAAGCGTCCGAAGAAGATCGACGCGGTGCCGTAGCGGCGGAAGAAGAGGCGGGCGCGGGCGACCGACTGGCGGTGCCGGCTGAGCGGCCAGCGCCGCATGATGCTGGGACCCATGATCCGGCCGGCGAAGTAGGACACGGCGTCGCCGACGACCGCACCCGCGATCGACCAGGGCAGCACGATCCAGGGGTCGAGGGTCCCGGTCGCGATCAGCCCGCCCGTGACCAGCATCAGCGCCGTCGCCGGCACCAGCAGCCCGACCACGGCGAGGGATTCGCCGAAGACGATGAGGCCCAGGATCGGGCCGGCCCAGTGCTGATTGGCCGAGATGAAATCGCCGATGCCGGCGATCAGGCTTTCCAAGGCAGGGGTCCTCTCCGCAGCCGAAATCGGGCCTCAGACATAGGCAGCGCGCGCCGTCGCGTCACCGGCGGCGGCGATGTGCGGCACTTCGCGCCTCCTTCGGCCCCCGGGCTCACGCCGGATCGGGGCCGGCGCGGACCACGAGCTTGCCGAAGTTCCGGCCCTCGAGCAGGCCGACGAAGGCCTCGGGCATGCGCTCGAAGCCCTCGACCACGTCCTCGCGGTAGCGGATCCGGCCTTCGCGCAGCCATTTCGGCATGTCGGCCTCGAACTCGGCCTCCCGCGCGGCATAGTCGCCGACGAGGAAGCCCTGCATCCGGGCGCGCTTGACGAGGAGGGTGCGCAGGTGACGGCGGCCGGTGTCGGGCTGCTCGAGGCGGTTGTAGCCGGAGATCGTGCCGCAGATGATGACCCGGCCGCGGAGGTTGAGGTTGTCCATCGCGGCGTCGTGAATCACCCCGCCGACATTGTCGAAATAGACGTCGACGCCGTCGGGGCAGGTCTCGGCGACGGCCGCGACCAGGGCCTCGGCGTCCTTGCCCTTGTAGTCGAAGGCGGCGTCGAAGCCGATCTCGCGGCACCACGCGACCTTGTCCGGCCCGCCGGCGATGCCGACGGCGCGGGCGCCCTTGATCCGGGCGATCTGGCCGACGAGCTGGCCGACCGCGCCCGAGGCGGCAGAGACCAGCACGGTCTCCCCGGCCTTCGGCTGGCCGATGTCGAGCAGCGCGAAATAGGCCGTCCGCCCCGGCATCCCGAGGACGCCGAGATAGTAGGAGAGGGGGAAGCCCGCCGGCACGATGCGGCGCGCCTGGGCGGCGGGGAGGACGCCGTGGGTCTGCCAGCCGAGATGGCCGCGGACGAGATCGCCCGGCGAGAAGCCCTCGGCGCGGGAGAGGATGACCTCACCCACCGCCTCGCCGACCATGGTCTCGCCGGGCTCGACCGAGCGGGCATAGGACTTCACGGCGCTGATCCGTCCGCGCATGTAGGGGTCGAGCGACAGGAAGACCGTGCGCACCAGCACCTCGCCCGCCTTCGGCTCGGGCAGCGGCCCTTCCTCGAGCCGGAAGTCGGTCGGGCGCGGGGCCCGCATCGCCGGGCGCTCGGCGAGGACGAAACGGCGGTGCGTCGGCATCGGTCAGGCTCCTGTCGGAAGGGAAGCGGCGGCGCTTGCGCCTGCGGCGAGCCGGTCGAGCGCCTCGCGGTCGATCCGGCAGCGGAAATCCTTCATCACCTGGAACCCCATCGCCTCGTAGAACCGGCGGGCCGGGTTCCAGTCGACGACGTGCAGTTCCAACCGCTCGATGCCCTGGCCGCGGGCGAAGGCGGCAGCGGCCGCCATCAGCCGCCGGCCGAGCCCGGCGCCGCGGATCGCCGCGTCGACATAGAGGTTGTTGACCACGAGCGTCGGCCGGCCGAGCCAGGCGGCATAGCCCTGGCAGAGCTGGACGTAGCCGACGGCGCGCCCCGTGGCGCGCTCCTCGGCGAGCCAGAACCAGATCAGCGGCCGCTCGCCGAAGCCGTCGCGGAGCACGTCGGCGACGGTCACCGACGCGGCACCGGGCTTGCCGTGGAAGGCGGCCAGCGCCGCGGTGAGCGCGACCAGCGTGGCCGCGTCGGCGGCGACGGCCGGGCGGACGAGATAGGGGTCGGAATCGGCCATGCGTCGGTTCTAGCCCAAGGGACCGGCCGCGGTCAGCCGTGCCGGCGGAACCGGGTTGGGTCGCCGGCGTTCCAGGCGCGTGACGGCGGCAGCGGCCGCTCCGCTCCGCTCCGGCATCGCTTCCAGGAAGGACATCCGATGAAGACCTCCCACCTCGCCATGGCTCTCGTGGTCGCCGGCCTGCTTGCCGCCCCGGTCGCGGGCTGCGCGGGCAGTTCGTCCAGCCAGAGCACGGGCGAGTATATCGACGACACGGCGATCAGCACCAAGGTCCGCGCGCAGCTCATCGACGACCGCGAGCTCAACCTCTTCAAGATCGACGTCACCACCGACGACGGCATCGTGCAGCTGAGCGGCACCGTCAACACGGCCGCCGCCAAGGCGAAGGCGACCCAGGTCGCGCGCTCGGTCTCCGGCGTCAAGGGCGTGCGCAACAACCTGATGATCCGCTGACGCGACGCCCCGCCCGGCCCGGCCATGACGGATCGTGGCCGGGCGCCGAATTGACAGCCGGGCGGCCCGGCACCTAGCTTCCGCCGGCCCTTCCCGGAAAGCTTCATGTCGGACCGCCTCGCCATCGCGCTCGCCCAGATCAACCCGACCGTCGGCGACGTCGCGGGCAATCTGCGCCGGGTGCGGCAGGCCCGCGCCGAAGCGGCGGCGGCCGGCGCCGATCTCGTCGTCTGTCCGGAGCTCGTCCTGGCAGGCTACCCGCCCGAGGACCTGGTGCTGAACCCGGCCTTCCAGGACCGGGTCCGCGCCGCGGCCGAGGCGCTGGCGGCGGAGACGGCGGACGGCGGTCCGGCGCTCCTGGTCGGCGCCCCCTGGCGCGTCGACGGCCGGCTCTACAACGCCGCCCTCCTGCTCGATGCCGGCCGTGTCGCGGCGGTCCGGCGCAAGCACGATCTGCCCAACCACGGCGTCTTCGACGAGAAGCGGGTCTTCGCGGCAGGCGCGGTGCCGGGGCCGATCATGTTCCGCGGCGTGCGCCTCGGGGTCATGGTCTGCGAGGACATGTGGACGCCCGACGTCGCCGAGACGCTCCAGGAGTCGGGCGCCGAAATCCTGATCGTCCCCAACGGCTCGCCCTATGAGAGCGACAAGGCGGACGAGCGGCTCGGGCTGGCGGTGGCGCGGGTGCGCGAAACCGGCCTGCCGCTCGTCTATGTCAACCAGGTGGGCGGGCAGGACGAACTGGTTTTCGACGGTGCCTCCTTCGCGCTCGATGCCGACTGCACGCTCCGGGCGCAGCTGCCGGCCTTCGCCGAGCAGGTCGCGACCGGCGTCTGGACCCGCGGCGCCGACGGCTGGAGCTGCGCCGCGGCCCCGCTGGCGGCGCCGGCCGAGGGCATGGCGGCGACCTACGGCGCGCTGGTGCTGGGCCTGCGCGACTATGTCGACAAGAACGGGTTCCCCGGCGTCGTGCTCGGCCTCTCGGGCGGCATCGACAGCGCGCTGGCGGCGGCCGTCGCCGTCGACGCGCTCGGGCCGGAGCGGGTGCGGGCGGTGATGATGCCGTCGCCCTTCACCTCGCAGGACAGCCTCGACGATGCCGCGGACTGCGCCCGTCGGCTCGGCATCCCGCTGCGGACGATCGCGATCGCGCCCGCGATGCGCGCCTTCGCCGACATGCTGGCGGATGCGTTCGGCGATCGCGAGGCGGATGCGAGCGAGGAGAACATCCAGGCCCGGGCCCGCGGCGTCACCCTGATGGCGCTGTCGAACAAGTTCGGCGACATGGTGCTCTCGACCGGCAACAAGTCCGAGATGTCGGTCGGCTACGCGACGCTCTATGGCGACCTCTGCGGCGGCTACGCCGTGCTGAAGGACGTCTACAAGACGACCGTCTACGCGCTCGCCCGCTGGCGCAACGCGGTGGCACCGGCGGGCGGCCGCGGCCCCGCCGGGCCGGTCGTGCCCGACCGCGTCCTGACCAAGGCGCCGACGGCCGAACTGCGTCCGAACCAGACCGACCAGGACGCGCTGCCGCCCTACGCCGTGCTCGATGCCATCCTGAAGGGGCTGGTCGAGGAGGAGCGGGCGGTCGACGATCTCGTCGCCCGCGGCCATGACCGGGAGACGGTGCAGCGCGTGCGGCGGATGCTGGATCGCGCCGAGTACAAGCGGCGGCAGGCGCCGCCGGGGGCGAAGATCACCCGCCGCGCCTTCGGGCGCGAGCGCCGCTATCCGATCACCAACGGCTTCTGCGGCTGAAGACCGCGCCCGCCTTGTCCGTCGCCGTCCGCTTCGCACCGAGCCCGACCGGGTTCCTCCATGTCGGCAACGCCCGCGCCGCCCTGGTCAACTGGCTCCTCGCCCGCAGCCGGGGCGGCAGCCTCCTGCTGCGCCTCGACGACACCGACACCGAGCGCTCCGAGGAGCGCTATGCCGCGGCGATCCTGGAGGACCTCGCCTGGCTCGGCCTCGACTGGGACCGCTTCGCGCGCCAGTCGGACCGGCTCCCGTCCTATCGTGCGGCCTTCGACCGGCTGAAGGCCCGGGACCTTGTCTATCCCTGCTACGAGACGCCCGACGAACTGGCGCTGAAGCGCAAGTCGCAGCTCGCGCGCCACCGGCCCCCGGTCTACGACCGCGCCGCCCTCGCCCTGACGCCCGCGGAGCGCCGGGCGCTGGAGGCGGCGGGTCGGCCGCCGCACTGGCGCTTCCGGCTGGCGGACGAGGCCGTCGCCTGGGACGATCTCGTCCACGGCCGGCTGTCGTTCGCGGGCGGCCATGTCAGCGATCCCGTCGTGCTGCGTGCCGACGGCCAGCCGATCTACACCTTCGCCTCCGTCGTCGACGACCTCGAGCTCGGCATCACCCATGTCGTGCGCGGCGACGACCACATCGCCAACACCCCGGTCCACATCCAGATCTGGCGGGCACTCGGCGGCGACCCGGCCGGCCCCGCCTTCGCCCACCTGCCGCTGCTCGCGGGCGGGCAGGGGGAAAAGCTGTCGAAGCGCCAGGGCAGCCTGTCCCTGCGCTCGCTGCGCGAGGAGGGGGTGGAGGCGATGGCGGTCGCGAGCCTGCTCGCCCGGCTCGGCACCGCCGACCCGGTCGAGCCGGCGGCCGGCCTCGCGACGCTCGTCGCCGGCTTCGATCTGGCGCGGTTCGGCCGCTCGCCGCCGCATTTCGAGGTCGAGGAACTGTGGCAGGTGAACGCCCGGGTCCTGCACCTGCTGCCCTACGAAGCGGTGGCGGACCGTCTGACGGCGCTCGGGCTCGCGGGTGCGGGGGCGGACTTCTGGGAGGCGGTGCGGCCCAATCTGGCGCGGCTCGGCGACGCGGCCGACTGGTGGCGGGTGTGCCGCGGGCCGCTGGCCCCGGTCATCGACGAGCCCGGGTTCGCGGCGGCGGCCGCGGCGCTGCTGCCGCCCGAGCCCTGGACGCCGGAGACCTGGAAGGGGTGGACCCAGGCCGTCGCCGCGGCGACCGGACGCAAGGGCAAGCTGCTGTTCCAGCCGCTGCGGCAGGCGCTGACGGGCCGCGACCATGGACCGGAGATGCGCAATCTGCTACCGCTCCTCGGCCGCGAGCGGGCGCTGAGGCGTCTCGCCGGCGAGACGGCGTAGCCGCGGCACCCGAAATCCGCGCCACCCCACAGCCCGACAGGACAAGGGTCCCGTGACCATCCGCCTCCACGACACGTTGACGAGGGCGCTCGAGCCCTTCACCCCCCGCGATCCAGACCGGGTGGGGATGTATGTGTGCGGACCGACCGTCTACGACCGCGCCCATGTCGGCAACGCCCGGCCCGTCGTCGTCTTCGACGTGCTGTTCCGGCTGCTGCGGCACGTCTACGGCGCCGACCATGTCGTCTATGTCCGCAACGTCACCGACGTCGACGACAAGATCAACGCCGCGGCCAAGGCCAACGGCGAGCCGATCCGGGCGCTGACCGACCGCACGCTGGCGCAGTACCACGCCGACATGGACGCGCTGGGCGCGCTGCGCCCGACCCACGAGCCGCGCGCGACCGAGAGCATCGACGGCATGATCCGGATCATCGAGCGGCTGATCCGGGCCGGGAACGCCTATGTCGCCGAGGGGCATGTGCTGTTCGCCGTGCCGTCCTTCCCGGGGTATGGCCAGCTGTCCCGGCGCAACCGCGACGAGATGATCGCCGGCGCCCGCGTCGACGTCGCGCCCTACAAGCGCGATCCGGCCGATTTCGTGCTCTGGAAGCCGTCGCCCGAGGACATCCCCGGCTGGGACAGCCCCTGGGGACGGGGCCGGCCGGGCTGGCACATCGAGTGCTCGGCGATGAGCGAGGCGACGCTGGGGCCCGTCTTCGACATCCATGGCGGCGGCATCGACCTCATCTTCCCGCACCACGAGAACGAGATCGCCCAGAGCGTGTGCGCCCATGGCGGCCTGCGCACCGAGACGCATTTCGCCCGCCACTGGGTCCACAACGGCTTCGTCATGGTGAACGGCGAGAAGATGTCGAAGTCGCTCGGCAACTTCTGGACCGTGCGCGACCTGCTCGACCGCGGGATTCCGGGCGAGGCGATCCGGCTGGCGCTTCTGAAGACGCACTACCGCCAGCCCCTCGACCTGACCGACGAGCGCATCGCCGAGGCGCGCGCCGACCTCGACCGCTTCTATGGCGCGCTCCGCCGCAACCCGGCCGAGGGCGAGGGCGTGATCGATCCGGAGTTCCTGGCCGCGCTCGAGGACGACCTCAACACGCCGGCGGCGATCGACCTCCACCTCAAGCGCCAGCTCGGGCTGGTCAACGACGGGCGGCCGGGGGCCTCGGCGGCGCTCGTCGCCATGGGCGGCCTGCTCGGCCTGCTGCAGCAGCCGCCGGAGGCGTGGCTGAAGGGCGGGGCGGCGGCCGACGGCGAGATCGATGCGCTGGTGGCGGCCCGCGTCGCCGCCCGCAAGGCGCGCGACTTCGCGGCGGCCGACCGCATCCGCAAGGAACTCGCCGACCAGGGGATCGTGCTCGAGGACACCGCCCAGGGCACGCTCTGGCGGCGGGCGGGGTAGGGCCATGGGCGACCGCGTCCATCTCTTCGACACCACGCTGCGCGACGGCGCCCAGACCCAGGGCGTCGATTTCGGCGTCGCCGACAAGGTGGCGATCGCCCGCGCGCTCGATGCCGCCGGCATCGACTATGTCGAGGGCGGCTGGCCGGGGGCGAACCCGACCGACGAGCAGTTCTTCGCCGCCCCGCCGGCGCTCGCCCGGGCGAAGCTCGTCGCCTTCGGCATGACCCGGCGGCCGGGCCGCAGCGTCGACAACGACCCGGGCCTGGCGGCGGTGCTGGCCGGCCGCTCGGACGCGGCCTGCCTCGTCGGCAAGGCCTGGGACTTCCATGTCGACGTGGCGCTGGGCATCCCGCGCGACGAGAACCTCCAGCTCATCGCCGACAGCATCCGCCATGCCGCCCAGCGCAAGGGCGAGGCGATGTACGACGCCGAGCATTTCTTCGACGGCTACAAGGCCAATCCCGACTACGCGATGGCCTGCCTGGAGGCGGCCCACGGTGCCGGCGCGCGCTGGATGGTGCTGTGCGACACCAACGGCGGCACGCTGCCCGACGAGATCGAGGCGATCGTCCGCGAGGTGGCGAAGCGCATCCCCGGCGATCGGCTCGGCATCCACTGCCACAACGACACCGAGAACGCGGTCGCCAACTCGCTGGCGGCGGTGCGGGCCGGCGCCCGCCAGGTGCAGGGAACCCTGAACGGGCTGGGCGAGCGCTGCGGCAACGCCAACCTGATCTCGCTGATCCCGTCGCTGGTGCTGAAGATGGGCATGGAGACGGGGATCGACCGCGACGGGCTGAAGCGCCTGACCGGCCTCTCGCGCCTGCTCGACGAGCGGCTCAACCGGGCGCCCAACCGCCATGCCGCCTATGTCGGCGACGCCGCCTTCGCCCACAAGGGCGGTCTGCACGTCTCGGCGGTCGAGAAGGACCCGCGAACTTACGAGCATGTCGAGCCGTCGCTGGTCGGCAACCGGCGGCACATCATCGTCTCCGACCAGGCCGGGCGCTCGAACGTGCTGGCCCGGCTGCGCGACGCCGGCATCGAGATCGGCGCCGAAGATCCCAAGCTCTCCACCCTGGTCGACACGGTGAAGCGGCGGGAGTTCGACGGCTACGCCTATGACGGGGCGGAGGCGAGCTTCGAACTGCTGGCGCGCCGGGCGCTCGGGACGGTGCCCGACTTCTTCCGCCTCGACGGCTTCCGGGTCATCGACGAGCGGCGCTGGAACGCCCGCGGCGACCTCGTCACCCTGTCCGAGGCGACGATCAAGGTGACCGTCGACGGCCAGCGCCACATGACCGTCGCCGAGGGCAACGGGCCGGTCAACGCGCTCGACACGGCCCTGCGCAAGGTGCTGGTCCCGGCCTTCCCGGCGCTCGAAGCGATGCGCCTCGTCGACTACAAGGTCCGTATCCTGACGCCGGAGGACGCGACCAAGGCGGTCACCCGGGTGATGATCGAGAGCGACCATCCGGCGCTCGAGCGCTGGGCGACGGTGGGCGTCTCGACCAACGTCATCGACGCGTCCTACAACGCCCTTCACGACGCCATCACCTACTGCCTGATGCGGCTCGCGGGCGGGGCGGCGGCCTGATGTCGGGCACCGACCTCGCGCGGGTCGCGGTGCCGGCGGACGAAGGGGAGGCGGGGCCGGTCGTCGTCCTGGTGCAGCCGCAGCTCGCCGAGAATGTCGGCAGCGCGGCGCGTGCCATGCTGAACTGCGGCCTGACCCGCATGCGCCTCGTCGCCCCGCGCGAGAGCCGGCTGTCGCCGCGCGCCGTCGCGGCCGCGTCGGGCGCCGACATGGTTCTGGAGGCGGCCCAGGTCTTCGCGACACTGGAGGAGGCGATCGCCGACTGCCGGCACGTCTACGCGACCTCGGCCCGCCCGCGCGAGATGGTGAAGCGGGTGGTGACGCCGCGCCGGGCGGCGGCCGAACTGCGCCAGGCGGCGGCCCGGGGCGAGCGGGTGGCGCTGCTCTTCGGGCCGGAGCGCACCGGCCTCGTCAACGATCATATCTCGCTCGCCGACACGATCCTGACGGTGCCGCTCAACCCCGGCTTCTCGTCGCTCAACCTCGCCCAGGCGGTGCTGCTCGTCTGCCACGAGTGGTTCCAGTCCGGCGACGAGACCCCGGCCGAGGAACTGCCCTACAACGGCACGCGGCCGGCGACCCGGGAGGAACTCCTCAACTTCTTCGAGCGGCTCGAAGCGGGGCTGGACGCGGGCGGCTTCTTCCAGGCGCCCGACATGCGTCCGCACATGATGCGCTCGATCCGCAACGCCTTCGAGCGCGCCGGCCTGACCGAGCAGGAGATCCGCACGCTGCACGGCGTCGTCTACGCCCTGCGCAAGGCGCCACCGCTGCCGGGGCGGCCGCGCAAGGCCGATCGCGACGATCGCGACGGCGGCGCCTCGGCGGCATGACCGGCGGCATGACCGGCGGCTTTTGCTTGACCTGAGGCCGGTTCCGGCTATTTTGCGGCCCTCCATTCCCGGGAACGTGGGTGTCTCACCCCGCCAGCAGCGGCCGACGTCGGTCGCCTGCCGGACTACCGGGACACGAAACGGAAAGGATGGCGCATGACCAAGCGCGCCGAATCGAAGCACAAGATCGACCGCCGCCTCGGCGTGAACCTCTGGGGCCGCGCCAAGAGCCCGGTCAACAAGCGCGAGTACGGGCCCGGCCAGCACGGCCAGCGGCGCAAGAAGCCGTCGGACTTCGGCACCCAGCTGATGGCCAAGCAGCGGCTCAAGGGCTACTACGGCAATATCGGCGAGCGCCAGTTCCGCCGCATCTACGAGGAGGCGGTGCGCCGCCGCGGCGACACCGGCGAGAACCTGATCGAGCTGCTGGAGCGCCGTCTCGATGCGGTCGTCTACCGCATGAAGTACGTGCCGACCGTGTTCGCCGCCCGCCAGTTCGTCAGCCACGGCCATGTGACGGTGAACGGCAAGCGCGTCAACATCCCGTCCTACATGGTGAAGGACGGCGACGTGGTCGCGGTCAAGGAGAAGTCGCGGCAGCTGACGGTCGTCCTCGAGGCGGCGCAGCTGGCCGAGCGCGACATCCCCGACTACGTCTCGGTCGACCAGGGCAAGTTCTCCGGTACGTTCGTGCGCGCGCCCAAGCTGGCCGACGTGCCGTACCCGGTGCAGATGGAGCCGAACCAGGTCGTCGAGTTCTATTCGCGCTGATCCCCTACGGATCCGCCTGACGGGCCAAGGCCCACCCCGCGGCAGTGGGGTGGGCCTTTCTCGTTGCGGGTCGGCCTGCCGGGGTCCGGAAACGAGAAGGGGGCCGTTTCCGGCCCCCTTCCGTTTTCACGCGACGGTCGACCGGATCAGTTGTCGTAGTCGACGACGAACGTGCCGGAATTGACGACGTTCTTGAGGTCGTCGGCGCTGTTCACGTTGTCGATCACCGCCACCAGGACCGCGTTGTCGGTGCTGGTCATGTTGGTGTCGAACCAGATCTCGCCGCGGCCCGAGGACGAGTTGTAGAAGACATAGAACCCGGGCTTGTCGGTATCCGCGGCGCCGGCCGTCAGGAACTGGTCGAACTCGCTGACGCCGGAATAGCCGTGGTCGACTGCGACCAGGATGTTGTCCTTCTCGGTGACGCTCAGCGGATTGGTCGTGATCTCGGCGTCGAGCTTCTCCATGACGGGGAAGTCGTAGAGGTCGATCTTGTCGACCGCCTCGAGGTCGGCGATCGTGTCGACGCCGTCGGTGTCGTCGCCGTCGAGCCCGAACGTGTCGCTGCCGCCGTCGCCGTAGAGCAGGTCGTTGTCCTCGCCACCCTCGACATAGTCGTTGCCGTCGCCACCGGAGACGACATCGTCGCCGTCCTCGCCATAGACGTCGTCGTCGCCCTCGTCGCCGTAGAGGGTGTCGTTGCCCCAGTCGCCGTCGAGATCGTCGTCGTCGGCGCCGCCATAGGCGAGATCGTTGCCGTTGCCGCCCGAGATCCAGTCTTCGCCCTGGCCGCCGTGCATCGTGTCGTTGCCGTTGCCGCCATGGATCTCGTCGTCGTCATCCTCGCCGAGGATGCTGTCGCTGCCGCCGTTGCCGACGAGGTAGTCGTCGCCCTGGCCGCCGAGCATTGTGTCGTAGCCGTAGGAGCCGTAGGCCTCGTCGCCGCCGACGCCGCCGTCGAGATAGTCGCCGACGGAGTCCCGGCTGGCATAGAGATCGTCGTCGCCGTCGTCGCCGTAGAGCGTGTCGCTCCACGACCCGAACAGCGAATCGTCGCCGCGACCGCCACGGCCGCCATAGACCACGTCGTTGCCGCCCCCGCCATGGACGACGTCGGCGCCGTCGTCGCCATAGACGAGATCGGTGCCGCCGTTGCCGCCGATGAGGTCGTTGCCGGCGCCGCCATAGATGAGGTCGTTGCCGAGCTCACCGTACATGGTGTCGAAATTGCCGCCGCCGAACAGCGTGTCGTCGTTGTCGCCGGCCTCGAAGTAATTGGCGCCGTCCTGGGTCTCGGCGCCCGGCGCGTAGCCGATCAGGAGGTCCGAGCCCTCGCCGCCGCGGATCACGTCGCCGCCGTTGCCGCCCTCGATCGTGTCGGCGCCATGGTTGCCGAACAGCCAGTCGTTGCCGTTGCCGCCATAGACGATGTCGCTGTTCTTGCCGGCATCGATCGAATCGTTGTCGTCCTCGCCGAACAGCAGGTCGTTGCCGTTGCCGCCCAGCATCGTGTCGTTGCCGTTGCCGCCGAACAGGGTGTCGAGCCCGTCGTCGCCCGACATGCGGTCGTTCTGATCGCCGCCGAAGAGCAGGTCGTTGTTCTGGCCGCCGAAGATCGTGTCGGCGCCGTTGTCGCCGGAGATCGTGTCGAGGCCCTTGCCGCCGAGGATGCTGTCGTTGCCATTGCCGCCGGACAGGCTGTCGTTGCCGTCCTTGCCGTCGATGACGTCGTTGCCGCTCGTCCCGCCGAGGTTGTCGTTGCCGCTCTTGCCGTTGATCGTCGCCATGGTCTGCCCCCGCCAAAGCCGTCAGTCCGCGCACTCGCAGTTGCGCGCAACGCTCACGGACTCCACCTCACTCGCGGCAACGTAGCGCGTCCGAGGGGCTGGAGACAATCCATGCCGAGACGATTGGGGGCGGCGGCTGGCCGCACGGCCGGGCAGGGACCGCCACCGCTCGCCGGGCCGGACTGCCGGCGAGGAGGAAGACTCCTCGCCGGCGCCGTCGCGGTCAGTTCTCGAAGTCGACGACGAACGTGCCGGAATTGACCACGTCCTTGAGGTCGCTCACGCTGTTCACGTTCTCGATCACCGCCACCAGGACCGCGTTGTCGGTGCTGGTCATGTTGGTGTCGAACCAGATCTCGCCGCGGCCCGAGGACGAGTTGTAGAAGACATAGAACCCGGGCTTGTCGGTATCCGCGGCGCCGGCCGTCAGGAACTGGTCGAACTCGCTGACGCCGGAATAGCCGTGGTCGACTGCGACCAGGATGTTGTCCTTCTCGGTGACGCTCAGCGGATTGGTCGTGATCTCGGCGTCGAGCTTCTCCATGACGGGGAAGTCGTAGAGGTCGATCTTGTCGACCGCCTCGAGGTCGGCGATCGTGTCGACGCCGTCGGTGTCGTCGCCGTCGAGCCCGAACGTGTCGCTGCCGCCGTCGCCGTAGAGCAGGTCGTTGTCCTCGCCACCCTCGACATAGTCGTTGCCGTCGCCGCCGGAGACGACATCGTCGCCGTCCTCGCCGTAGACGATGTCGTGACCGCCGTCGCCGTAGAGGGTGTCGTTGCCCTGTTCGCCGTCGAGGTCGTCGTCGTCGTCGCCGCCATAGCCGAGGTCGTTGCCGTAGCCGCCGTCGATCCAGTCCTCGCCCTGGCCGCCGTGCATCGTGTCGTTGCCGTTGCCGCCGTAGATGTTGTCGTTGTCATCCTCGCCGAGGATGCTGTCGCTGCCGTTGTCGCCGACCAGGTTGTCATAGCCCTGGCCACCGAGGATGGTGTCGTAGCCGTAACCGCCATAGACATGATCGTCGTCGTCGCCGCCGTCGAGATAGTCGCCGACGGTGTCGCGGCTGCCCTCGATCAGGTCGTCGCCGTGATCGCCGTAGACCGTGTCGCTGGCGGGGGCGAGGGAGTCGAACCAGTTGCTGGCGTAGCCGGCCCGGATCGAATCGTCGTCGCCGCCGCCATGGATGACGTCGGCGCCGTTGCCGCCATAGATCAGGTCGCGGCCGGCATTGCCGTTGATGAAGTCGTTCTCGCCGCCGCCATAGACGAGATCGTTGCCGAGTTCGCCGTACATCGTGTCGCGATAGTCGCCGCCGAACAGCGAATCGTCGTTGTCGCCGGCCTCGAAGTAGTTGGCGCCGTCCATCGACTCCGAGCCCGGAGAATAGCCGACGAGGTAGTCGCTGCCCTCGCCGCCACGGATGATGTCGTCGCCGTTGCCGCCGATGATCGTGTCGGCGCCATGATTGCCGAACAGCCAGTCGTTGCCGTCGCCGCCCCAGACGGAATCGCTGTTCTTGCCCGCGTCGACGGAATCGTCGCCAGCCTCGCCGGACACGAAGTCGTTGCCGTTGCCGCCCGCCATCGTGTCGTTGCCGTAGCCGCCATAGAGCAGATCGAGCCCGTCATCGCCCGAGAGGCGGTCGTTCTGCTCGTCGCCGAACAGCAGGTCGTTGTTCTGGCCGCCGAACACCGTGTCCAGGCCATTGCCGCCGAAGATGGTGTCGTTGCCCTTGCCGCCGAGGATGCTGTCGTTGTCGTCGCCACCGTCGATGCTGTCGTGGCCTTCCTTGCCGTCGATGCGGTCGTTGCCGCCGAAGCCGGAAATGACGTCGTCGCCGCTCTTGCCCGTCAGCGTGTTGGGATTGCCGTTGCCGTTGATGACCGCCATTTCCGCCCCCCGAAACGACAAGAGTAGATCTAGAATTAGATAAGAAGCTGCGCCCACCGCAACTTTATAGTTTCAGAATACGGCAGAAAACCCCCATCGGCAATATTGCCCATGGGCATCTGCCGATGGCCGACGACGGTTGGTCAGCGCGGCCGGGCCGGCAGGTTTGCCAGGAGGATCGCGGCCCAGATCGCGGCGAAGGTGAGCCCGCGCTCCCAGCCGAACGGCTCGCCGTAGACGAGCACGCCGAGGAGGAACGAGATCGACGGGGCGATGTACTGCAGGAAGCCGATCGTCGTCAGGTCGAGGCGCCGCGACCCGATCGTGAACAGCAGCAGGGGAGTGGTGGTGACCGTGCCGCCGGCCAGGATCAGGAGGTCGAGCCGGACGCCGCCGGCACCGAGCCCTGCGCCGTCCTGGAGCAGGATCCAGGCCGCGGCGAGGGGCAGCAGGTAGAGCGTCTCGATCAGCAGCCCCGTCACCGCGTCGACGCGGATGCGCTTGCGGATCAGGGCGTAGACCGCGAAGCTGGCGCCGAGAAGGAGGGCCGCCGAAGGCCCGCCGGACACCCGGAGGGCCTCGTGGAGGACGGCGGCGCCGGCGAGCGCCACGGCGACCCAGCGCCGGGCGTCGAGCCGCTCGCCCAGCACCGCCACCCCGAGCGCGATCGAGGCGAGCGGCCCGAGGAAGTAGCCGAGCGCGGCCTCGACGATGCGGCCGCTGACGATCGCCCAGGTGAAGAGGAACCAGTTGCCGGCGATGATGAGGGTGGTCGCGCCGAGGATCGCCATGGTCCGCGGGCTGGCGAGCGCCTGGGCGACCGCGGGCCAGCCGCGCCCGAAAGTGACCACGGCCGCCAGGAACGGCACCGACCAGACGACCCGGTGCGCCACGAGGTCGAGCGGCGCGACCGTGTCGACCTGTTTGAAATAGACCGGGGTCAGGCCCCAGATGAGGAAGGCGCCGAGGACGGCGGCATAGCCCATGGCCCGATCAGGCCGCGGCCCCGGATCGGGCATGGCTGGACGAGGTCGGGCTGGATCAGGCGGGCCGGGGCCGCTTCCCAGAGGGGAACCGGCCCTGGCTGCCCTGGAGCGGTCAGGCGCGGACGTCGATGCCGCGGCTCGACAGCATCTCGCCCAGTTCGCCGGTCTCGAACATCTCGCGCACGATGTCGCAGCCGCCGACGAACTCGCCCTTGACGTAGAGCTGCGGGATCGTCGGCCAGCTCGAGAACTCCTTGATGCCCTGGCGGATCGCCGGGTCCTGGAGGACGTCGATGCCCTTGAACTTGACGCCGAGGTGGGTCAGGACCTGGACGACGGCGGCGGAGAAGCCGCACTGCGGGAAGACCGGCGTCCCCTTCATGTAGAGGACGACGGCATTGTCCTCGATGTCCTGGCGGATGCGCTCGAAGACGGCGCTGTCGGTGGTGGTGGTCATGGCAGGTGTCTCCCGGAAGGGGATCGGTTGCGGGCGATCTTAGGGAACGCCCGTCTGGAGCGCCAGCGCGTGCAGTTCGTTGCCCATGCGGCCGCGCAGCGCCGCATAGACCATCTGGTGCTGCTGCACCCGCGACTTGCCGGCGAAGGCGGCCGAGACGACGTGGGCGGCATAGTGGTCGCCGTCGCCGCGCAGATCCTCGATCGTGACCTGCGCGTCCGGCAGGGCATCCTTGATGAGCCGCTCGATGGTCGCCGCGTCCATGGCCATGGGGTCGGTGTCCTGCCGGTTCGGGGTTGGGGGGGGAGGCTCAGGCCTCGCCGGCCATCCAGGCCGGGAACCACCGTTCGTGAGCGGTCCGGAGGCGCTCGACCGATATGGCGCCCGCCCCTTCGACTGTCAATTCGCCGCCGCCGGTCATGCCGATGCGGGCGGCCGGGACGCCGGCGGCGGCCGCGCCGGCCAGCACCGCGTCGGCGTCGACGGCGGTCAGCAGGTAGCGGCCCTGGTCCTCGCCGAAGAGCCAGGCGTCGAGCCGTGGCGCGCCGTCCGGTGCGGCGATGCGGGCACCGATCCCGGACGCCATCGCCATCTCGGCCAGGGCGACGGCGAGGCCGCCGTCGGAACAGTCGTGGCAGGCGGTCGCCAGTCCCTCGGCGATGAGGTCGCGGACGAAATCGCCGTTGCGGCGTTCTGCCGCGAGGTCGACCGGCGGCGGCGCTCCGTCCTCGCGGCCGAAGGCCTCGCGCAGGTAGATGGAGGAACCGAGCCAGCCGGCGGTCCGGCCGATCAGGACGATCGCCTGGCCCGCGGCCGGGAAGGCGACCCGGGCCGTCCGCGCCACGTCGTCGACGAGGCCGACGCCGCCGATCGCCGGGGTCGGCAGGATCGCCCGGCCTTCGGTCTCGTTGTAGAGCGAGACATTGCCGGACACGACCGGGTAGTCGAGCGCCATGCAGGCCTCGGCCATGCCCTGGATGCAGCCGACGAACTGGCCCATGATCTCCGGTTTCTCGGGATTGCCGAAGTTCATGTTGTCGGTGATGGCGAGCGGCCGGGCGCCGACCGCGGTCAGGTTGCGCCAGGTTTCCGCCACCGCCTGCCTGCCGCCCTCGACCGGGTCCGCCAGGCAGTAGCGCGGCGTGCAGTCGGTGGCGATGGCGATGCCCTTCGTCTTGCCGTGGATGCGGACGACGGCGGCGTCGCCGCCCGGGCGCTGCACCGTGTCGGCCATCACCGTCGAATCGTACTGTTCCCATACCCAGCGCCGGCTGGCGAGGTCGGGGCAGCCGACCAGCCGCTCGAGCGCGGCCAGCGGCTCGGGATTGGGCGGCAATTCGTTCACGGCGAGCGCCCGGCGCGCCGGCGTCGGCACCCACGGGCGGTCGTACTGCGGCGCCTGGTCGACCAGCGGGCGCACCGGCAGGTCGGCCGCGACCTCGCCGTGCATCCGCAGGATCAGCCGGCCGGTGTCGGTCACCCGGCCGATGACGGCGAAGTTCAGCTCCCACTTCTCGAAGATGCGCCGGGCCGTCTCCTCGCTGCCCGGGCGCAGGATCATCAGCATCCGCTCCTGGCTCTCCGACAGCATGATCTCGTAGGGCGTCATGCCGGTCTCGCGCATCGGCACGCGGTCGAGGTCGAGGGTGATGCCGACCCCGCCCTTGTCCGCCATCTCCACCGACGAGGAGGTGAGGCCGGCCGCCCCCATGTCCTGGATGGCGACGATCGCGTCCTGGCTCATCAGTTCCAGGCAGGCCTCGATGAGCAGCTTCTCGGTGAAGGGGTCGCCGACCTGGACGGTCGGCCGCTTGGCCTCGGAATCCTCGGTGAACTCGGCCGACGCCATGGTCGCGCCGTGGATGCCGTCGCGCCCGGTCTTGGCGCCGACATAGACGACGTTGTTCCCGACGCCGGCCGCCGCCGAGTAGAAGATGCGGTCGGCGCGCGCCAGGCCGACGGTCATCGCGTTGACCAGGATGTTGCCGTCGTAGGCCGGGTGGAAGTTGACCTCGCCGCCGACCGTCGGCACCCCGACGCAGTTGCCGTAGCCGCCGATGCCGGCGACGACGCCCGAGACGAGGTAGCGGGTCTTGGGATGGTCGGGCCGGCCGAAGCGCAGCGCGTTCATGTTGGCGATCGGCCGCGCGCCCATGGTGAAGACATCGCGCAGGATGCCGCCGACCCCGGTCGCCGCGCCCTGGTAGGGCTCGATATAGGACGGGTGGTTGTGGCTCTCCATCTTGAAGATGGCGGCATCGCCGTCGCCGATGTCGATGACGCCGGCGTTCTCGCCGGGTCCGCAGATGACCCACGGCGCCGTCGTCGGCAGCGTCTTCAGCCACTTCTTCGACGACTTGTAGGAGCAGTGCTCGCTCCACATCACCGAGAAGATGCCGAGTTCGGTCATCGTCGGCTCGCGGTCGAGGATGGCGAGCAGGCGCCGGTACTCGTCGGGGGTGAGGCCGTGCTGGGCCACGGTCTCGGGCGAAATCGTCGCGTTCGGCAGGGTCAAGGCCGCTCTCTCCGGGCGGATGGGACTGGGGGCGCGGCCGGGAGCCTCAGGCGAGGGCTTCGGCCAGCCCCTCGAACATGGCGCGGCCGTCGGTGCCGCCGAGCAGCGGGTCGGCGGCGCGCTCCGGGTGCGGCATCAGGCCGAGCACCGTCTTGGTCTCGTTGAAGATTCCGGCGATGTTGCGCCGCGCCCCGTTCGGGTTGGCGTCGGCCGCGACCGCGCCGTCCGCCGTGCAGTAGCGGAAGGCGACCTGGCCGCGCTCCTCGAGGCGGTCGAGCGTCGCCTCGTCGGCGAAGTAGTTGCCGTCGCCGTGGGCGACCGGCATGCGCGCGACGGCGCCGGTGGCGTAGCGGCTGGTGAACAGGCTCTGGCTCGTCTCGACGCGGACATGGACGTCGCGGCCGACGAACTTGAGCGTGGCGTTGCGCATCAGCGCGCCCGGCAGGAGGCCGGCCTCGCAGAGGATCTGGAAGCCGTTGCAGATGCCGAGCACCGGGACGCCGCGGTTGGCGCGGGCCACCACCTCGCGCATCACCGGCGAGTGCGCGGCCATGGCGCCGGCCCGCAGATAGTCGCCGTAGGAGAAGCCGCCCGGCAGCAGGATCAGGTCGACCTCGGGGAAGGTGCCCTCGGCGTGCCACACCATGTGCGGCGCCCGGCCGGTGATGGCGGCCAGCGCCGTCTCGGCGTCGCGGTCGCAGTTGGAGGCGGGGAAGACGATGACCGCCGATCTCACGACACCACCTCGATCGCGTAGTTCTCGATCACCGTGTTGGCGAGGAGGCGGCGGCACATCTCTTCGACCACGGCGCGGCCGCGGACCGGGTCCTCCTCGGCCAGCTCGAGCTCGATGTACTTGCCCTGCCGGACCTCCTCGACTCCCGCGAAGCCGAGATGGGCGAGCGCGCCCTGGATGGCGGTGCCCTGCGGGTCGAGCACGCCCGGCTTGAGCGTGACGTGGACCAGCGCCTTCATGTCTCTCGTCCTCTCTCTCGCGTGGTGCGGCGGCTCTACTGCAGCGTCTTGGCGCCCTTGGGGTCGCCCTGGCTTTCCTGCGGCAGGATGCCGAGGCGGCGGGCGACCTCCTGGTAGCCGGCCTCGACATTGCCGAGGTCCTGCCGGAACCGGTCCTTGTCCATCTTCTCGTTGGTCTTGAGATCCCAGAGCCGGCAATTGTCGGGGCTGATCTCGTCGGCGACCACGATCTGCATGTCGTCGTCGGTGTAGAGGCGTCCGAACTCGAGCTTGAAGTCGACGAGGCGGATGCCGATGCCGAGGAAGAGCCCGGTCAGGAAGTCGTTGACCCGCAGCGCCAGCGCCATCATGTCGTCGAGGTCCTGGGTCGAGGCCCAGCCGAACGCGGTGATGTGCTCCTCCGAGACCATCGGGTTCTGCAGCTCGTCGCTCTTGTAGTAGTACTCGACGATCGAGCGCGGCAGGTGGGTGCCTTCCTTGATGCCGAGGCGCTTCGAGAGCGAGCCGGCGGCGACGTTGCGGACCACCAGTTCGATCGGGATGATCTCGACCTCGCGGATGAGCTGCTCGCGCATGTTGATGCGGCGGACGAAATGGGTCGGAATGCCGACCTCGCCCAGCCGCAGCATCAGGTACTCGCTGATCCGGTTGTTGAGGACGCCCTTGCCGGTGATGGTGCCCTTCTTCTGGTTGTGGAAGGCCGACGCGTCGTCCTTGAAATAGGTGATGAGCGTGCCCGGCTCCGGCCCTTCGAACAGGACCTTGGCCTTGCCTTCGTAAATCTGTCTGCGGCGGGACATGGGCGGCCACCAGGGGAGAGGAGGGGACGTCGCGCCGGGCGCCGGCCTTCTCCAGAAGAAAGGCAGCCCGGCGCTTGCGAGCCGGACATATAGCAACGGCAGGGCGTCGGCTCAACCGGCGGGGCCTCGTCACGATGCCCGGCCGACGCTATATGGAGGCCGCCCATTCTCCAAACCCGGACGAGGAGCTTCATGTCGACTTTCAACGAGCGCGAAAAGGGCTTCGAGAAGAAGTTCGAGCGCGACCAGGAGACCCTGTTCAAGGTGAACGCACGGCGGAACCGCCTGCTGGGCGCCTGGGCGGCGGAGAAGCTGGGGCTGACCGGCGAGGAGGCCGACGCCTACGCGAAGTCCGTCGTCGTCGCCGATTTCGAGAAGCCGGGCGACGACGACGTGCTGCAGAAGGTGCTGGGCGACCTGACCGCCAAGGGCGTCGCCGTCAGCGAGCACCAGGTGCGCAAGCAGATGGACGCGCTGCTCGCCGTCGCGCAGGAGCAGATCGCCAGTCAGGCGTAAGGGCGGCGGGCGCCGCGAGCGACGGCGCTCGCCCTTGCTTTCCGCGGGCCGGCCGCGCGATGCGTGGCCGGCCCGCTTGCTGCTTGCCTGCCCCTCATATTTGCGCAAAAATTTCGGCGCAACCGATGGAGGGCGGCCGATGGCGATGACGAGGACGGGGTATGCGGTGGCGGCGATCCATGCCGCCGCGGCAGTCTGGGCGGCGACCGCGAACGCCGCACCGCCGGCCGACACCATCGTCGTCGCCATGACCGAGGACCTGCGCGGCGTCGACCCGCAGCGCGAGCGCGACGCGATGGCGAGCGACCCCTACCGCCAGATCGTCGAGGGGCTGGTCGGGTTCCGCGACGACCTCGAGGTGGCGCCGGTGCTGGCGCAGGGCTGGGAGATCCGCGACGACGGCCGCACCTACGTCTTCCGCCTGCGCGAGGGCGTGACGTTCCACAACGGCGCGCCGCTGACCTCGGCCGAGGTCAAGTGGTCCTGGGACTACCTGATGGCGGCCGGCTCGCAGTGGCGCTGCCGCAGCAACTTCTCGGGCCAGGTCGGCTTCAAGGTCGAGGCGGTCGAGACGCCGGACCCGCTGACCGTGGTCTTCCGCGTCAACCAGCCGAACGGCTCGTTCCTCGCCACCATCGCCCGGGTCGACTGCGCGCTGACCCCGATCCTCCACCCATCGTCGCTCAACGCCGACGGCACCTGGAACAAGGCGATCGGCACCGGCCCCTTCATGCCGGGCGAGCGCAAGGTCGGACAGTCGATGGAGATCGTCCGCTTCCCCGGCTACGTCGCGCAGACCGCGCCGTGGTCCGGCATGACCGGGCGGCGCGAGGCCAAGGTCGAGAAGGTGCGCTATCTCGTCGTGCCCGACCCGGCGACGCGCAAGGCCGGCCTCGTCTCCGGCGACATCGACCTGACGGCGATGCAGGGCGATGCCGCCGCCGACATGCGCAAGCAGGCGAACGTCCAGGTCTTCGCGTCGGAGACCACGTCCTGGTATTCGCTCCTCCTCAACGACCAGGACCCGGCGCTGAAGGACAAGCGGGTGCGCCAGGGCATCGCCGCCGCGATCGACCGCGACGCCATCGCCGACGTCGTCTCCTTCGGCCAGGGCAAGGGCACGGCCTCGGTCATGCCGACCTTCAGCCGCTACCACTCGCCCCTGCACGCGACCGGCGCCAAACCCGACAAGGACAAGGCCCGGGCGCTGCTGAAGGCGGGCGGCTATGCCGGCCAGCCGATCACCATGACCACCAACAAGCGCTGGCCCCTGATGTACGACCAGGCGGTGCTCGCCCAGCAGATGCTGGAAGAGGTCGGGGTCAAGATCAACCTCGAGGTCGTCGAGTGGGGGCTGCAGCTCGCCAACTACAACAAGGGCGCCTATCAGATGCAGTCCTTCGGCTATTCGGCGCGCTACGAGCCGCTCGGCCACTGGGAACGCATCGTCGGGCCGGAGCCGCGGAAGATCTGGAAGAACCCGGAAGTCATCCAGATCCTGAAGAAGGCCGAGGCGAGCAGCGATCCTGCGGTCATCCAGGCCGGCGCGGACGAGCTCTTCCGCCGCTTCGTCGACGAGGTCCCGGGCGTCGCCCTCTACCATGTCGTCAACGAGGTCGTGGCGAGCCGGCGGCTCCAGGGCATAAAGTCCTCGCCGCTCGGCGGGCTCTACGTCTGGAACGTCTCGATCCGGAACTAGCCCACAAGGGGTCGGGAGCAGGAAAGGACACGACATGGACGCGCTGGCACGGCGGCTCGACGGACTCTGCGACGCGCTGCCCTTCACCACGAGCTGGTACGTCCGCGACCTCGTGACGGGGGCGTCGGCCGACCGCGCCGGCGCCGTCCCGACGCCGTCCGCCAGCACCCGCAAGACCTCGATCATGATGGCCGCCTTCAAGGCCGTCCACGAAGGCCGGCTCGACCTCGACGAGCCGGTGACGATCGAGGCCGAGTACCAGAAGGGCGTCGCGTCCGGCACCTTCCACCACCTGACGCCCGGCGTGCGCATGCCGCTGCGCGACGCCATCGTCCACATGATCATCACCAGCGACAACGTCTCGACGCGGATCGTCGTCGACCGCGTCGACCTCGACGAGCTCAACGCCTATTGCCGCGCGATCGGGCTCGAAGGGACGGTCCACCGCTTCAAGATCCCGCCGCTCGGCCTGCCCTGGGACCACCCGGCGGAGGCGGTGACCACGACCACGCCCGCCGACCAGGGCCACCTGCTGGAGCTGATCCTGGCCGGAGCGTCGGACGCCAGGGCCGCGGCCTTCCTCGGCTCGACGCCGGAACTCTGCCGCTACGCGCTCGACATCCTGTCCTGGCAGGTCCACCGCTCGATGATCCCGGCGCTGCTGCCCTTCGGCATCCGGATCTGCAACAAGACCGGCCGCGGCGTCCGCGGCCGCTCCGACGCCGGCCTCGTCTATCGCGGCGACCGGCCCCTCTACGTGCTCACGGCCTTCGTCGACCGCATCCCGGACGAACTGCCCGACGGCATGCCCGGCTGGTCGGCCGCCATCGGCCTCGTCGCGAAGCTGTCGCGGGCGTGCTGGGAGGAGATCGGGAAGTAGCGGACGCGGACCGCCGACGGCCGCTACCGGATCGCCGGCGGCACCACGGTCGCCACGATCGAGGCGTCCAGCGCCTCGTACCGGGCGAGGCCGATGGTGTCGTAGAGTTCGGCCCGGGTCTGCATGCGGTCGAGCATGGCGCGGGTGCCGTCGTCGCGGGCGATGGCGGCGTAGAGCTCGGACTGGGCCCTGTTGGCGACGCGCAGCGAGGAGACGGGCCAGATCACCATGCGGTAGCCCATGGCCTCGAACTCGGCGCCGGTGAAGAAGGGCGTGCGGCCGAACTCGGTCATGTTGGCGAGCAGCGGCACGCCGGGGAGCGCGGCGGCGAAGGCGCGGAACATCTCGGCGCTGGTCATCGCCTCGGGGAAGATCGCGTCGGCCCCGGCCTCGAGATAGAGGCGGGCGCGGGCGACGGCGCCGTCCAGGCCCTCCGACGCGGCGGCGTCGGTGCGGGCGACGACGTAGAGGTGGCGGCGGGCGCGCACGGCGGCGGCCACCTTGGCCGCCATGTCGCGGGCGTCGGCCAGCTTCTTGTCGTTGAGGTGGCCGCACTTCTTGGGCAGCAACTGGTCCTCGAGATGGACCGCGCCCGCCCCGGCATCCTCGAAGGCGCGGACCATGTTCATGACGTTGAGCGCCTCGCCATAGCCGGTGTCGCCGTCGACCAGCAGCGGCAGGCCGGCGGCGCGGGCGATCTGGCGGACGAAGAACGCCACCTCCTCGATGGTGATGATGCCGAGGTCGGGCAGGCCCATCTGGGCGCTCATGGCGGCGCCCGAGAGGTAGAGGGCCTCGAATCCCGCAGCCTTCGCCTGGAGGGCCGCCATGCCGTTGTGGGCGCCCGGGATGCGCAGGATGCCCGGCCGTTCCAGCAGCCGCCGGAACTGCACCCCGGCCGGTTCGCCCGGCAGGTCGGCGGCGACGAGATAGGGCATGGCGGCGCGCTCCTAGCCGACGACGACCGGGGGCACAGCCTGGGTGACCCAGCGGGCCATGGCGGTGATCCGCGCGTCCTCGTGCTGCTGGCCCATCAGCTGGACGCCGACCGGCATGCCGCCGACGCCCATCAGCGGCATGGTGAAGGCAGGGGCGAACAGCATCGAACTCGGCGCGTTGAAGACGAAGTCGCCGGTCGGGCGCGGCGCCAGCGGCTGGCCCGGCCGGTCGCCCGGCCACAGCGGCGCCGGGCCGGGGCAGGACAGCATGATGCAGGCGTCGGCCAGCGGCGCCAGGGTGGCGTGGCGCATCTGCGCCGCCTCGCGCTCGACGAGCAGGCGGCGATAGTCCTCGAAATCCATGGCCTCGGCACGGGCCAGCACCGCCTTCGCCCGCAAGCTGACCTTGTCCGGGTACTGGTCGACGAGGCTGCGGTGGGCCCAGTGGTTCTCCCAGGCGGTGATGCTGCCGCAGAGCGAGCGGCCGTCGGCGATGGCGCGCTCCAGCGCCTCGATCCAGGGATGGTCGGCGCGGCGAAGGAGCGTCACGCCCGCCGCCTCCAAGGCCGCCAGCACCTGCGCGAAACCCTCGCGCGTCGCCGCGTCGACGTCGGGCCAGCCCTCGGTCTCCAGCACGATCAGGCGGCCGGGCTTCACCGCGTCCGGCGTCGTCGCCGGCCCGAAGAGGCCGCGCTTGCCGGGATCGCCGCCGGCCCAGCGCACGATCGCCATCGAGGTCACCCAGACGTCCTCGATCGAGCCGGCATGGATGCCGTGCGTGCTCATGCTGGTCGACTGGCGCTCGCCGCGGTTGATGCCGCCCTGGGTCGGCTTCATGGCGAAATTGCCGCAGAAGGCGGCGGGACGGATGATCGAGCCGCCGACCTGCGAGCCCACGGCGGCCGGGATCATGCGGGCGCCGACCGCCGCGGCCGACCCGGAGGAGGAGCCGCCCGGCGTGCGGGCGGCGTCGAACGGGTTGGTGGTGGCCGGCGGGTGGGCGCCGCCGAGTTCGGCCGTCGTCGTCTTGCCGAGGACGACGGCGCCCGACCGCCGCAAGGCCGAGACCGCCGCATTGTCCCGCTTTGGGAAATTGCCGCGATAGGCCTCGCAGCCCATCTCGGTCGGCATGTCCCTGGTCTCCAGCAGGTCCTTGATGCCGATCGGCAGCCCGTCGATCGCCGACAGCGGCCGGCCGGTCTTCCAGCGCAGCGTGCTTTCGTCGGCCGCGGCCCGGGCGCCCTCGGCGTTGACGGTGACGAAGGCCCGGACGACCGGCTCGCGCTCGGCGATGGCGGCGAGGCAGCGCTCCAGGTAGGCGCGCGGGCTGTCGCTGCCGTCGCGGAAGGCGGGCACTGCGTCGTGGAAGGTCGCTGCGCGGAAGGTCCGCGGATCGTAGCTTCCGGCCATGGGCGGCTCCTGGCGAATCGGGAATTGGGGGACGGGGTCGGACGTCAGCCTAGCGCCTGGTTCACCAGTCCGAACAGCCGTGCCCCCGGCCGCGGCACCGGCGGGGCGCCGCGCGCCATCGTGATTGCCGGCGCGATCGCCGGCAGGCCGGCCGCGACCAGCCACGGGCCGAGCCCGGTCGGCTCGGGGATGTCGACGCGCAGGAAGGTGCCGTGGTGGCGCGCCATCCAGTGGGCGAGCAGCGCCTTCGCCGCGTCGGCATCCGCTGCGACGACCGGGCCGACGACGCGGCCGCGGCCGAACTGCCGGCAGACGGCAAAGCCGACGGGCCGGCCGTCGCATTCCAGGATGGCGGCTTCGGCGACGCCCAGCAGCGCCGACAGGACGAGCGGCCGTTCGAGCCCGGTCGCGGCGGCGTCGAGCGCCGTCATCGCTGGGAGGTCGGCCGCGGTCGCCGGCCGGATCCGGCAGCCGTCCGGCGGCGGTGCCTCCGGAACCGCGAAGGCGTCGCCCTGGTGCTGGTGGATGATGCCGGTCGCACGAAAGCCGAGTTTCTCGTAGAGCGGCGCGCCGGCGTCGGTGGCGTTGAGGAGGGTGGTGCGCGGCCCAATCGCCTCCAGCAGGCCGGTCATCAGCCGCCGGCCGATGCCGGCGCCCTGGCGGTCGGGCGCGACGATGACGAGGCCGAGGGTGGCGAACCCGCCGAAGGGCCAGAACATGCCGGTTCCGACCAGCCGCTCGCCCTCCGTGACCGCGAAGCCCTGCCCGAGCCGGTGGACGAAGCGCCAGTCGTCGAGCCGGTGCGCCCAGCCGACCGCCTGCGACAGCCCGTGCGCTGCGGCGAGGTCCGCTTCCACCAGCGCCCGCATCGTCTCCGTGCCTGTCGCCACCTGCCCCTCCTGTCGCTATCGTCCGGCGGCGCGGCTTGTACACCTCGCGACCGGCCGTCGCCATCGCTTCGCATCCGCCGCGGGGACGGGCAGCGCGTCATGATCGATTTCCGGCCGAAATACATCACCTTCGACTGCTACGGCACGCTCACCCGCTTCCGGATGCCCGAGATGTCGCGCGAACTCTTCGGCGACCGGGTCCCCGCGGACGCGATGGACCGCTTCATCCGCGACTTCGCCGCCTACCGCTTCGACGAGGTCCTGGGCGCCTGGAAGCCCTATGCCGACGTCCTCATGAACGCGGTCGAGCGCACCTGCCGGCTGTGGCGCATCCCGTTCCGGCCGGAGGACGGGCGCCGCATCTACGCGGCGGTGCCGACCTGGGGACCGCACGCGGACGTGCCGGCGGGGCTGGCGCGGCTGGCGAGGCGCTATCCGCTGGTCGTGCTCTCGAACGCGTCGGACGACCAGATCCAGTCGAACGTCGACCAGCTCGGCGCCCCCTTCCATCGCGTCTACACGGCCCAGCAGGCCCAGGCCTACAAGCCCCGGCTGCAGGCCTTCGAATACATGCTGGACCAGCTCGGCTGCGGGCCGGGCGACATCCTCCACGTCTCCTCCAGCCTGCGCTACGACCTGATGTCGGCCAACGACCTGCGGATCGAGAACAAGGTCTTCGTCGATCGCGGCCACGATCCGGCCTGTCCGGCCTACAACTATCACCCCGTCACCGGCATCGGCGGGGTCGCCGACCTGCTCGGCCTCTAGATGCGGCTCGAACCCTACTGGCTGGCGACCGCGCCGCCCTTCACCGCGGCGGCACCCGGCCCGGTCGGCGGCCGCGCCGACGTCGTCGTGATCGGCGGCGGCTTCACCGGCCTGTCGGCGGCGCTGGCGCTCGCCAAGGCCGGGGCCGAGGTCGTGGTGCTGGAGGCGGGCCGCGTCGCCGGCGAGGCGTCGGGGCGCAACGGCGGCCACTGCAACAACGGCCTCGCCCACGATTTCGCCGCCGCCGAGGCGATGCTGGGCGCGGAGCGCGCGCTCGCCCTCTACCGCGCCTTCGACGCAGCCGTCGACACGGTCGAGGCGATCGCGGCGGAGGAGGGGATCGCCTGCGACTTCCGGCGCTCGGGCAAGATCAAGCTGGCGGCCAAGCCCGAGCATGCCGCCAAGCTCGCGAAGAGCCACGCGGCGCTGGTCCGCGCCGCCGATCCGGAGGCGCGCCTGCTGTCGCGGGCCGACCTCGCCGCCGAGATCGGCTCGGACGCCTTCCACGGCGCCATCCTGCACCCGAAGAGCGCGATGCTGCATGTCGGCCGCTTCGCGGTCGGCCTGGCCGAGGCCGCGGCGCGCAACGGCGCCCGCATCCACGAGGACGCGCTGGTGACGGAACTGGCGCGCTCGGCCGGTCGCTGGCGGGTCGCGACCCGGCGCGGCACGGTCGAGGCGAAGCAGGTCCTGGCCGCGACCGGCGCCTCGCTGCGCGGGCCGCTCGGCTGGTTCCGGCGCCGCATCGTGCCGGTCGGCAGCTTCATCGTCGCGACGGAGCCGCTGCCGCGCGCGCTCGCCGACCGGATCATGCCCGGCCGGCGCACCGCGACCACGACCCGCACCATCGGCAACTATTTCCGCATGTCGCCGGACGACCGGCTGATCTTCGGCGGCCGGGCGCGCTTCGCCATGTCGAACCCGCAGTCCGACCAGCGCAGCGGCCGCATCCTCGAGGCCGGGATGCGGTCGATCTTCCCCGAGCTGGCGGCGACCCGCATCGACTATTGCTGGGGCGGCCTCGTCGACATGACTGCCGATCGCTTTCCACGCGCCGGCGAGCGCGACGGGCTTCACTACGCCATGGGCTACAGCGGCCACGGGGTCCAGATGTCGGTCCACATGGGGCGCATGATGGCGCGGACGATGGCCGGTGACCGCGACGCCAATCCGCTCGCCGGCCTCGACTGGCCGGCGATCCGCGGGCACTACGGCCGGCCCTGGTTCCTGCCGCTGGTCGGGCTCTGGTACCGGCTCCAGGACCGGCTGCACTGACCGCGTGGCCGGTCAGTGGCCGGCACCGCCGAAGCGTTCCGCGGCGAGGCGGTCGGCGAACTCGACGATGCCGAGCGGCGTCGCCAGGAGCATGCGGACGATGCAGGCGATGTCCTCGACGACCGGTGGCGGGGCGGCGCCCCCGATGCGCTGCAACTGGTCGACATGGGCAGCGACCGTGCGCGCGAGTGCGATGGCGACCGCCCGTCCCTCCGCCGCCTGCCGATCCTCCCAGGCGACATGGGCCGACCATGCGAGTCCGGCCGCGCGGACCGCGTCCGGAAGCCGTGCGCGCGCTTCCGCCGCGCGGGACCGGATCGCATACCGGACGAGCGACGCCAGCATCCAGCCGCAGTCGAAGGCGGGGTCGCCGTACCAGGCCTTTTCGAAGTCGACTATGGTGACCGCGTCGGGCCCGACGAGGAGGTTCGATAGATTGGCATCGCCGTGGGCGAGCGCCGTCCGCCGCGCGAACGTCGTGAAGGCGTCGCGTACCGCCCTTGCCGTGGCCGGCACGTGCTGTACGCAGTTCCAGAGGAGCGAACGGCGCATGTCGGCGATCCGGTCCCGGTTGGGTTCGGCCGCCGCTTCGATCGCCCGGTTGCCGGCCGTGCGCGCGTGGAAGTGGCCCAGGCGGTCGCCGACGCGGGCGGCGAGCGTGGCGGCGTCGCAGCCGAGCCCCCGCTGGGCGGCGCGCCACGGGCGGGCCCGTTCGGCGGCGACGAACGGCATGGCGAAGCCGTGGATTTCCGGCAGGGTCGCGAGGACCGGCAGGGCCAGCTCCGGCACCACCGGGGCGAGGGCCTGCTGGATCCCGGCCTCTACCTGCGACCAGTGCGGCACGCCGCGCTTGACGAAGATGCCGTCGCCAGCCCAATCGACGCGATAGGACGATTTTCCGTCGACATCGTGCACAAGCTCGATGCGCGGTGCCGTACCCGGCGGGAGCAGGTGCCGGCGCGTCAGAGCGTCCAGGATGGCTTGCTGCGGTTCGCCGGTCACGCGGGATCGTTCCGTCGAATGGAAACAAAACTGTAATATTGGATTCTGCCGATGCCCATCCCTCTGCTCGCCTGGCTGGCCGGTGCCGGCCTCGTTGCGGCCGCGGGCGGCGCCTGGGCGTGGCTCGTCCGGCGCGGCGGGGAGGTACCCGAGGCGTGCCGGGATCGCGTGCGGGTGTGGGTGGCCGGACCGACCGGCGCCGGCAAGACGAGCCTCGTGGCGGCCGTGCTCGGCCGCTCCGTTCCCGAGGGAACGCCGGCGACGCCGGCGCTGTCGTGGCACTGGGAGGCGGCCCTGCCGCTGGCACTGGCCGACACCGTCGGGCTCGAACTGGCGACGGGGGCGGAGCAGGTGCGGGCGGTGGCCCGGCTGCTGCGCCGGATGCCGGACGGTGCGCGGCCGCACGCCGCCTGGATCTGCCTCCGGGCGGACGCCCACCGCGTGTCCGGCGGGGAGGGCGGCCGCGAGTCGGGGCTGGCGGAAGCGCTGCGCGCGGCCGGCGTGCCCTGCGTCGGCGTCCTGACCCAGGCCGAACCGGAGACCGAGCAGGCGATGGCGGACGCCCTGCGGCGGGCCGTTCCGGACCTCGCGGCGGTCGTGCCGGTGTGCGTGCGGCCGCGGACGACGGCGGACGGCACGGTGCTGGTGCCGCGCCACGGGCTCGACCGGCTGCGGCGGGCGACCATCGGGGCCGTCGCGCCCGAGGCGGCGGCCCGGCTCGAGCGCGATTGGCCGCCCTACGGCTGGTGAGCCGGGATCAGCCGCCCTTCAGCCAGTCGCGGATGCCGGTGCCGGCGACCAGGTCGATCACCGCCGCCAGCGGGTAGATCGCGGCCTCGAAGGGGCCGAGATGGGCGGTGCGGTCGAGCAGCCCGCCATAGACGACGACCCAGCGGAAGGACCAGAACATCAGGAGGATCGGCGCCAGGGCCAGCAGGCCGGCGCGGACGGCATGGCGGACGATGCGCGGCTCGAGCCGCTCCGCCAGCTGCCAGGCGACGCGGTCGGTCGGGGTCGCCGCCCACCATTGCGCGAGCGCCATCCCGCCGCGCGCCGCGGTGCCCTGCCGCTCGGCCCAGGCGGTCATCGCGGCCTCGATCTCGTGCAGCATCCGGGAGAACGACCGGAACAGCAGCAGGCGCACCAGCCGGCGCGGGCCGGCGCGCAGGCGCCAGACGAGCGGCAGCGCCGCCGCGGCCGGCCAGAGCGACCACAGGACATGGGCGAAGAAGGCGAGGATGATGGCGCAGGCGGGAACGACGCCCCATTCCTCGGACGGCAGGAACGGCACCGCCAGGAGCACGCCCCAGAGCCCGACGGCGGCGGCCAGCGCCACCAGCGCCTCGTGCCCGGCCCAGCGCAGCAGCCGGTCCGAGACGAGCGCGTTGGCGACGTCGGCGATCGGGTCCTCGACCGAATCCTGGAGTTTGGCGAGGATGCGGGCGGCGAGGCTGGTGGTCATGGCGGCTCCCCGCCATCTCTAGCACGTGCCGGACGGGAGGGGAGGAAGCGACATGGTGGCGACGCTCCGGGCCGACATCGACCGGGCGACCGGCGAGGGCGACCTGACCGGGCTCTTCGCCTTCGCGCGTGACGCCGACCTGAAGCCGCTCGCCGACCTGCTGCGCCGCGTCGCGCCGGAGGCGCTGGCGGACGACCCGCGCGTCGCCCGGGCGCCGGACCGCCCGAGCCGCTGGCCCGACCGGCTGGCCGACGCCGTCGACCGGGTCGCCGCGACGGCGCTGCGCGGGTTCCTCGGCATCGGCGACCGCGACCATGCCGCGGCGCTGGCCGACTCCGCGCGGCGCCTCGGCGTCGCGATCGCGGCCGGGACGCCGCCGCTCGCCGTCGAGCAGGCGATCCTCGCGCATTTCGGGCTGGGCGGCGACGTCGCGGCCGACGCGGCGGTGCCGGCGGAGGTGGTGGCGGCCGGGAACCTGGCGGCGGTGGTGTTCCGGGTCGCGGCACTCCGCGCCCGCAGCCGCACCCGCCTCGGCCTCGACCCGTTCGGCGTCGCGCGCCCGCCGCCGGAGGCCGGCGCCGACCCGGCGGTCGCGGCGATCGCCGCCAGCGTCCGCGGCCGCAGGCTGCGCGGCTGGGATGCCCTGATCGACCGCCTCACCGGCAGCAGCGAGCGCTTGGCCTTCGCCCGGCTGGCGCCGTGCAACGTCCTGGTCTGCGGCAAGTCGGGGGTCGGCAAGAGCACGCTGGTCAACGCCGTCTTCGGTCGCGACCTGGCGAGGACGGGCATCGGCGATCCCGTCACGGAGCGGGCGCAATGGTACGGCGAGGAGGGGTTCCCGGTGCGCCTGCTGGACACACGCGGGCTGGAGCCGGGCGACTATGCCGGCAGCCGCGCCGCGCTCGAGGCGGCGATCCTCGCCGCCCGGCGGGACCCGGCGGCCAAACGGCAACTCCACCTCGCCTGGCTCTGCATCGACAATGGCGCCGGCCGCATCGAGGAGGCGGACCGGGCGACGGCCCGGATGCTGGCCGACCAGGGCGTGCCGACCGTCCTCGTCCTCACCAAGGGGTGGGAGGATCGCGGCATGGAGGCGCTGGCCGCGGAGCGCCTGCCCGGCCTTCCCGTCGTCCGCGTCGTCGCCCAGCCCCGCCGGTTCGCGTCGGGCGCCACGGTGCCGGCGGCCGGCCTCGCGCGCCTCGTCGAGGAGAGCGAGCGGCGGGTGCCCGACGGGCACCGGAGCGCCTTCGCGGCGGCGCAGTCGGTCGCACTCGAGCCCAAGGTGCGGGCGGCCCGGCGGGTCATCGACGGCGCCACCGCGTCAGCGGCGACGCTGGCCGCGACCCCGATCCCGTTCGTCGGCTGGGCGGCGCTGGCCCCGGTGATGATCGGCATGATCGCCGGCATCTCGCGTGCCGCCGGCGTCGCCGTGGCCGAGGACCGGCTGGGCGGCGTCGCCGTCGCGATCGTCGGAGCGCTCGCCGCGGGGCTCGGGGTGCGCTCCCTGGCGGCCTTCGCCGGCAACCTCGCGAAGCTGGTGCCGGGCGTCGGCACGCTGGTCGGCGGCGCCATCACGGCCGCCGTGGCCGGCGCCATGACCAAGGCGGCGGGCGAGGCCTATCTCGACTATCTCCTCGGCCACATCCGCCGGCACGGGCAATGGCCGACGGCGGACGAGATCGTGGAGTTCCTGCGGGCGCGCTGGCTGCCCTTCTAGCCCTGCGCCGCGGCGTGGGTCGCAAGGATGCGCTCGAGACTGCGGAGCACGGGCTTCTCGATGAGCTTGCCCTCGAAGACGAGGAGCCCGGACGCATGCTGCGCCCAGGCCGCCAGTACCCGGCGGGCATAGTCCACGGCTGCGGCGTCGGGGGCGAAGATGGTGTTGAGGTCGGGGATCTGGCGAGGATGGATGGCGCCCTTGCCGGAGAAGCCGAGTTCCGCCGACAGCCGCGCCTCGACCAGCATGCCCTCGCGGTCGTTGAGGTCGAGCCAGGGCACGTCGATGGCGTCGACGCCCGCGCCGGCGGCGGCGTGCACGACGCGCGAGCGGGCGTATTGCAGGGCGCCCCAGGTCGGCTTGCAGCGCAGGTCGGCCGCCATGTCGACGCCGCCGAAGAAGAGCGCCTCGATGCGCGGGCTGGCGGCGGCAATGGCGTGGGCGGCCTCCAGCGCCTGGTTGGTCTCGATGATGACGTGGAGGCGGGTCGGCAGCTTGTACTCGTCGAGGAGGTCGGCGAGGTTGCGCACCTCCTCCGGCCCCTTGACCTTCGGCAGCATTACGGCGGGCGCCGGGTCGGCCGCGGCGAGCAGCGCCTGAACGTCCTGCATCCCGTCCAGCGTGCGCAGGCAGTTGAGGCGGATGATGCGCTCGACCCGCGCCGGGCCGTCCGCACCCGGCAGGTGGGCGAAGGCGAGGCGCCGCGCCTCGGCCTTGTCCTGCGGTGCGATCGCGTCCTCCAGATCGACGCAGACGATGTCGGTGCCGCAGGCCAGTGCCTTGGGGAACATGTCGGGCCGGTTGCCGGGGGCGAAGATGAAGCTGCGGCGGGCGCGGATCGCGGGGGTGGGGGCTTCGGCGGTCACGGCCGTTCTCCTTGTCTGGACGGGGGGGCTGGCTATGCGGATGCCAGTCGCGGCGGTCGCCGCGACAGCAGCCAGAGCGCGATCGCCACGTTCACGAGATTCCAGGCGAGGCCGTTGGCGAAGGCCGCCTGGTAGGACCCGGTCAGGTCGAAGATGACGCCCGACATCCAGCCGCCGATCGCCATGCCGACGATGGTCGCCATCAGCACGACGCCGACGCGGGTGCCGGCCTCGGCCGCCGGCATGTATTCGCGCACGATGATGGCGTAGCTCGGCACGATGCCGCCCTGCGACAGGCCGAAGAGGGCGGAGACGACGTAGAGCGAGGTCAACCCGTCGAACGGCAGGTAGAAGGAGAGCGTCAGCCCCTGCAGGGCCGAGCCGAGCAGCAGGGTGCGGACGCCGCCGATGCGGTCGGAGATCCAGCCCGACGCCAGCCGGCTGACGATCCCGAAGCCCAGCATCAGCGACAGCATCTCCGCCCCGCGGGCGACGCCGTAGCCGAGGTCGCCGCAATAGGCGACGATGTGGACCTGCGGCATCGACATGGCGATGCAGCAGGCGATGCCGGC